>DATNMT010000332.1:0-3000 GCA_035602495.1 Bradyrhizobium sp. | reverse complement strand
CGGCGAGGGCCACTCAGCCGAGCGACACCCAGAGAACCGGGCACAGCAGGGTGCGCCGCGTGGCGTTCGCGGTTCGATAGAGTTTCGCTTCGTATAGATTGCTGGCGCGTCCGCGCCAGTCCCGCGCAAACTTGAAGGCGAACCGGCCGACGACGATGACGGGCGATCTCATGCTGGCGAAAGATGTTGGACCAGCACGAACGCAATGCCGCTGTTGGGCGGCACGTTGCTTGAAAGTACCTGAAGGCGTTCAGACCGCCCGCCGAAGCTCCTATCCCGACGATCAACGAATTGTTGGCTAAAGGAGTCCTGGGGGTTTGATCGGCATGGTCATCCACCGGGAATACTCACCTCAAACGTCGAAGCCGAAGTAATCTTTCTCGCCGGCACCCGGGGTCAGCCGCTGACGCCCGGAGACGTCTTGATCGGGTGGAACGAAGGCGGCCGGCGTCGAGTTGGAAGACGGCATCCGCGCGACCGCGACGTGTCGGGCGTGGTCAACGGCGAGGCACGCTCTGAACGGGGAGTTCATCCATGGTGCAGCGGCTCTCAGGCGTTGCAATCGTCGTCGCGTCGATTACGACGCTCTCTCTTCATGTTCATGCCCAGGAGCCGGCGATGAAGATCGGTCCCCCCGAGAACATGACGCGCGTCGGTTCTATTGAGGAGCGGTACCAGTCCTACAACATCGAGATGCTGGAAGTCACCGGCGGGATGTTCTGGAAACCATATGATCAGGCTTCGAACGACCGAACGGGCGGAGCTCCGGACAAATCGGGCGTCCCTGCCGGCATGGACGCCGATCTCTATGAATACCGCCCTCCGGTCGATCTTTCGAACGGCAAGCTTCGCAAGCTCGCTGCGGCACTCGGACCGGCGTATGTCCGCGTGAGCGGCACCTGGGCGAACACGACGTACTTCGCGGACTCGGACCCGGCGCCGTCGTCGCCACCCTCGGGCTTCGCCGGGGTGCTGAACCGAGATCGCTGGAAGGGCGTCGCCGACTTCGCGGCGGCGACCGACGCCAGGATCGTGACGTCGATGGCGATCGGTCCCGGGGTTCGCGACGCCGCCGGCGTCTGGATGCCCGGACAGGCTAAAGAATTCCTCGATTACACGCGTTCCGTCGGCGGCGACATCGCGGCGGCCGAATTCATGAACGAGCCCACGATGGCGACGATGGGCGGCGCACCGAAAGGCTACGATGCGGTGGCATTCGGTCGCGACTACAAGCTCTTCGTGTCGTTCGCCAGGCAAGCGGCGCCGGGCATGCGCATTCTGGGCCCCGGCTCCGTCGGCGAGACGACCGCTCCGGACGCGATGATACATTACGGGTCTCAGGGCGTGATCGCGACGCCTGACATGCTTCGGCAGATGGGTGCGGACATCGAGGCATTTTCCTACCATCACTATGGGGCGGCCTCGCAGCGATGCGCGGGAACGCCCGGAATGCCGCAGACGAGCGCGGATGCGGCGCTCTCCGAAGAGTGGCTCGCCCGGACCGACCAGACGCTCGCCTTCTACCGCAATCTTCGTGACCAGTTCGCGTCCGGAAAGCCGATGTGGGTTACCGAGACCGCCGATGCGGCCTGCGGCGGAAATCCTTGGGCTTCCACCTTCCTGGATACCTTCCGCTATCTCGACCAGTTGGGCCGCCTGGCCAAGCAGGGCGTCCAGGTGGTGATCCACAACACGCTGGCGGCGAGCGATTACGGCCTGCTCGACCAGAAGACACTGAAGCCCCGACCCAATTACTGGGGCGCGCTGCTGTGGCGCAGGCTGATGGGAACGACGGTCCTGGATTCCGGTGTCGAGATCGCGGAGGGGCGGCACGTCTACGCCCATTGCCTGCGCGGCGCGTCTGGGGGCGTGACGCTTCTTGTCATCAATAATTCGCGAACCGAAACCGCCATCGAGGTGCCGCTCGAAAGCAAGCGCTACACGTTGTCGGCCGAGCCCCTCCGGCGCAGCGACGTCGAACTGAACGGGGCAACGCTCAACGTCGACGACGGCGGCGATCTTCCGGCGATCGAGGGCGCCGCGACCACCGCGGGATCCGTATCGTTTGCGCCAGGCACGATCACGTTTTTGGCGATCGAGCGGTCCGGAAACTCTGCTTGCCGCGGTTCGTAACAAGACTTTTGGAATGGTTGGGCGGGCATCTCCGTTCAGCGCGGCGGTATCTGCAGATACGGCCGTATGCGGCCTTCGTGCCGCGCTTCCGTCGCTGATCAAAACGTCGGTTTGCCATGGTTTTATTGGGCTCTATTTGCTTGCGCCCAACAAAGAAAAGGCAAAGGCTTCCTTGCTTCAGTCTTGCGATGGAGAGGCCCATGAACACTACTGCGGCGAACTCTTCCGATCCGGCATTACGCAACCTGGACGCCTTGCTTCCCGATCTGGCCGACCTGTACAAGGATGTGCATTCGCACCCCGAGTTGTCGATGCAGGAGACGCGCACCGCGGGACTAGCGGCAGATCATCTTCGCGCTGCAGGTTTTGAAGTCACAGCGGCTGTCGGAAAAACCGGCGTGGTCGGCTTGCTTCGAAACGGTGAGGGGCCGATCGTAATGCTGCGCGCCGACATGGACGCGTTGCCCGTCGAGGAAGCGACAGGGCTTCCCTATGCCAGCAAGATCACCGCGAAAGATCAAGACGGAAAGACGGTCCCCGTCGGTCATATGTGCGGCCACGACATGCACGTAACCTGGCTCGTCGGCGCCACCAAATTCCTCGCCGAGGCCAAAACGACGTGGCGCGGGACAATAATGGCGGTCTTTCAGCCCGGCGAGGAGACGGCGCAAGGCGCGCAGGCCATGATCGACGACGGGTTGTTCAAGCGCTTCCCGAAACCGGATGTGGTCCTTGGCCAGCATGTCATGGTGGGGCCGTCGGGTACGGTTGCCGGACGTGCGGGTGCGATCACTTCGGCGGCGGATAGCTTGCAGATCCGCCTGTTCGGTCGCGGCGCGCACGGATCGATGCCGCAGGCGAGCATCG
>DATNMT010000327.1:0-7647 GCA_035602495.1 Bradyrhizobium sp. | reverse complement strand
GTGAGGGGATCGTCTTCCGCCCGCACGATCTGGATCCGTCCGGTGCCGTCGGCATGGATCACCGCCGGAATTTTCTCGCGCGCTTGCGGCTTCGATTGCGCGGTCAGCACCATGTAATTGTAGGCGTTGTAGTCGGCGTCTGAAGCGCCCTCGACGAGTTCGAAGAATTCCTTTGCCGCTTCCAGCGTCGCCATGGGCGCCAGCGGCCGGACCGCCTCGCGGTATTTCACCCGTTCGTTGAGAAGTTCGCGCGCCTGCGCGTCGCAGGGGTTCGCGAAAATCGAGCGGTGGCCGAGCGCGCGCGGGCCGGTTTCGGCTGATCCCTGATAGAGCGCGACGACGCCATTTTGCGCGATCATGTATGCCATCAGATCCGCGATGGCGTCGCGCCCCTGTGGCGTCGAGATATCGCCGATTTGCCGCGAGGCGATATCGTCGGCCAGCAGCGCATTTGCGATCTCGTCGCGTGTCGGCGGCAGGCCGCAATAGAACGCATGAGTCATCGGCGCCCCGCGCGGCGCGCCGGCAAGATGCGCCAACCGCCAGGCGGCACCGATGGGTACGCCGGGATCGCTGGGCACCGGCGGCACCCACAGATGCAGGCGCGCCTTGCGCCCTTGCGCTTTCAAGAACCACGACTCGTCGAAATGTTCGAGCAGCCGCATGCTGCCGAGCGCGTTCAACGCCACGCCGCCCGTGAGCACGAGCCGCCTGGCGCCGGTTATGCGCAGGAGATGATCGACGACGTGGATCAGCGCGTCCTCCAGCACCAGTTGCGTCGCGGCCGCCTTGTCGAGACGATCTTTCGTATCGGGCCGGTGATGAATGTCCTCAACCCGCAGCATCGCATCCGGATTCCACATTTGCTCCGGTTTGAGCGGCTGTCCGAGAATCTCGATCAGCGATGCATGATAGGGATTGTCAACGGGATCGCAGCACCAGTTGGCCATGGCGCGATTGAGCTTGATCTCGCCATCGGGACCGAACTGCAAAACCTGTTTCAGCCGGGCGTAGTAGGGATTGCTGGCGCGGTTCATGTCGCCCCAGGCCGCAGCACCCATGTAGCGGCCTTCGCTCGACAGCCAGGTCCAGCCGCCCTGGGTGGAGGAAATCAGGGTGTAGAAGGCCCCGAGCGAATCGAACACGCTGTCATTGCAATACAGCTGCCGCATCTCGCCATCCTGCGCCACATAGTGCGAAATCGAGCCCTGATCGCCGGTGCCGTCGATCACCGCGATGGCGACAGTTTCGCTGCCGTCGGCAAAGGGCGAGGCCGCGAAGGAGAACCAGGCGTGGTTGTCGTGATGCGGTATCGTAATCAGCGGCACCACTCCCGGAACGCCGAGCTGTCGGGCGAGTTTTCTCGCCGTGCGCCGCGCCTGATCCATGCGGCGGAGGTCGATCGCGGGGCCAACCGGCAGCGACAGCAGCTTGAGGCTGTCAGGAGCCTCTTCAAGGACCGTTCGTATCATGGTCGCAATAAAGATCGGGTAATCCCAGGTGGTGACGAAGGCCGCGATGTCGTCGATGCTCCGCCCCATTCGACGCAGCGTTTCGACCATCGCGTCGATCGAGGCTCTCGGATAATCGGTGGTGTGCTTGTTGCCGGAAAAGCGCTCTTCCTCGTTATTGACGATGATGCGCGGGCCGGCATCTTGCGTGATTTCGATCAACGCAATCCCGGTGTTGTGCGTACCTGGCGCCCCAAGGCCCGCAACGTAAACGGTTTCGCCGCGCAGCAATCGTTGCCTGATCGAGGCGACCGTCCGGTTCGCGAATTCAGTGCCGATGCGGTGAAAGCCGGCGCGCGCCAGCCCCAACTCGGCGAGCCACCTCGCGAGGCGATAACCGGCCCTGGCGATGCCGGGATGCCGCGGCCCGATGCGTATTCCCTGCGTGTGCAAGCCCTTCGCCCCGAAATGGTTTAAGTTTGCCGGCACCTGATCATAACAGGTGTCGAGCAACAAGTGCCGTTTCCTTGCGCGGGACGGCCCGATGCTCTTGCGTGGCCCGGCGTGACTTGCGACACTTGGGCCAATGAAACGTCAAACGGGAGGGAAACGATGTCGGTTCGGCCGGAGAAATTTGTCGCCTTGACGGTGTTTGCCGCACTAGCGCTGACCGCGACGGTCGCGCATGCGGAAAAGAAATACGATCCGGGTGCGAGCGATACCGAAATCAGGATCGGCAACATCATGCCCTACAGCGGTCCCGCCTCGTCCTACGGCGTGATCGGCAAGACGGAAGCCGCCTATTTCGACAAGGTCAATGCGGACGGCGGCATCAACGGCCGCAAGATCAAGTTCATCAGCTATGACGATGCCTACAGTCCGCCGAAAGCCATAGAACAGGCGCGCAAGCTCGTCGAAGGCGACGAGGTGCTGCTGATTTTCCAGCCGCTGGGAACGCCGTCGAATTCTGCGACCCAGAAATACATGAATGCCAAGAAAGTGCCGCAGCTTTTCGTCGCCACCGGCGCGACCAAATGGGGCGATCCGAAGAATTTTCCGTGGACCATGGGCTGGCAGCCCAACTACCAGAGCGAGGGGCGCATCTACGCGAAATACATCCTGGATCATTTCCCCAACAGCAAGATTGCGGTGTTCTGGCAGAATGACGACGCAGGCCGCGATCAGGTCAAGGGACTGCGGGACGGGCTCGGCGCCAAGGCCAACATGATCATCGCCGACAAGTCCTACGAGGTCAGCGATCCCTCGATCGATTCCCAGATCGTCGCGCTGCACGATTCCGGCGCCGACACCTTCTTTTCATGGGCCGCGCCGAAAGGTTCGGCGCAGGCGATCAGAAAGGTCGGCGAACTCGGCTGGAAGCCCAAATTCTTTCTCGCCAATGTCTCGACATCGGTGGCTTCCGTGCTGAAACCGGCGGGGCTCGAATTTGCCAAGGATGTTATCTCGACCGCTTATCTGAAGGATCCGACCGATCCGGCCTGGAATAACGATCCGGGCGTGCAGGCATGGCGCGCTTTCATGGACAAGTACTATCCGGACGGCGACAAGACCAACTCCAACAATATCTACGGTTACGCCGTGGCGCAGACCATGGTTCAGGTTCTCAGGCAGTGCGGCGACGATCTCACGCGCGAGAACGTGATGAAGCAGGCAGCGAGCCTGAAAAATTTTACCAGTGACGTGCTGCTGCCGGGGATCACGATCAACACCTCGCCGGATGATTACTTCCCGATCGAGCAGATGCAGTTGATGAAGTTCAACGGCACCTCGTGGGAATTGTTCGGCGATGTCATCACTGGCGAGGTCGGCCACGACGCCAGCCACTAGAGCCATTTCCGTTTCGATTGAATCGAAACGGGGCTCTAGATTCTAGATTTGACGCGTTTTCTTCACGCGAACCGGCGTCCACTTCGCTTGAAAACGCTTTAGCGCGCGATCTGCTGGCCGCTAGCCCGCGCTGAGCCGCACCCCGGCGCGCAGGAATTTCTGCGGATCGACCGCTTCGCCGTCGATCCTCGTCTCATAATGCAGATGCGGGCCGGTCGAGCGGCCGGTCGAACCGACCGCGCCGATCACCTGTCCGATCCTGACGGTGTCGCCGACCTTGACGTTGATTTCCGAGAGGTGGCCGTAGCGGGTCGAAAGCCCGTTGCCGTGGTCGACTTCCACCATGCGGCCGTAACCGCCCGCCCATCCCGATGACACCACTTTTCCGTTGGCGGTGACGCGCACGGGATCGCCGGTCTGCGCGCGGAAATCGAGGCCAGTGTGCATCGCCGGCCGGCCGAGGAACGGATCGCTGCGGACCCCAAAACCGCTGGTGAATTCGACTTCGCCGACCACCGGCTTGCGGTACGGCACCAGCGCCAGGGTCCGGTTGAGGCGCTCGACCTGGGCGCGGGTGATATTGATGCGGTAAAGCTGGCGTTCGAACGGACCGGCGTCCGAGGGCAGTTTTACTGGAACAAAGGGGCCGCCCATGCCTGCCCGCGGGGTTGCCGCTTCCAGTTGTGCCATATCGAGGCCGAGATCGCTGAACACGCCGCGCATCCGGCGCACGCGCGATTCCATGCCGTCCTCGACCGCGTTGAGCGCCGCCATCTGGCGGCACTCGACCTTGTCGAGCGAGCCCTGCAGCCGGACCAGTACGTTGTCGAAACCTTGAACCTTGGCGAACTGGTTCGGCTGGATGGCGGGGATGATGGGCGCGCGCGATTCAAGACGCGCTTCACGATCCGGCGGCGCCACGAAAATAACGGTATCGCTGATGGGCGACGGTTTTGGCGTCGCCGAGGAAGTGGGCTCGCTGGTCGCGGCGCCGCGCGACGGCGAGCGGATCGATCCGGTGACGGAGGCATCGGGAATGGCGCCGAGCGCGGTGGCGCGCGACTCCAGCGTGGTCTGCCGGCGCATGATCTGTTCGAGTTTTTGGTCGAACTGTTCCTGATCGAGCAGCTGCCGGCTGGTGGTGCGATCGACCTTGGCGCGCAACTCCGCGATGCGGTCCTCGTAGGCGTATTGCATCTCCGCCTGGCGGGCGATCAGGCGCGTCAAAACGTCGTCGCGAAAGGCAAAATAGGTCGCGGTGGCCGCCGACCACATGCCGAGCACGGTCACCGTGCCGATCACGATCCAGAAGGCTACCGGCCCAAACCGGACCTGCTTGCCGGCGTGAACCAGCGTGTAGCCATTTTGGGCTGCGGATGCTGGGAGTGCTGCGGCATGGCTTGCTGCGGGACGCCGATGCGATGCCCTGCCGTGGTCATGCGGGTGGTGTTGGGGGTACTCGGAATACTGACCGGAACGGTGCGACATCGGCAATCCCGCGCCGGTCGGAGATGAAGTTCCGTACGGCTAAATTTGCGGGGGCAATTTGACCTTGTCATGGTTAATTTTTAGCGAACGGAACCCGTCGAATTCGATCATCATCCGCGAGGGAGGAGCCGGCTTTTCCCAAAAGATCCTGCCGGAACAATGAGATGATCCAGAATCTTGGTGGCGATGATCTATATCGCCTTCGCCGCGGCCAGCACGTCGTCGGCGTGGCCATCGACCCTGACATTGCGCCAGATTCGCAAGATCCGGCCATCGGCGCCGATCAGGACCGTGGTGCGAAGAATGCCGAGGAAGGTCCTGCCATACATGGATTTCTCGCCCCAGGCGCCATAGGCCTCGAGCATTTGGTGTGCTTCATCCGAAGCCAGCGGTATGGCGAGCTGGTGCTTGTCCCGAAACGCTTCCTGCGCCTTGGGCGGGTCGGCGGAAACGCCGAGCACGGCCGTCCCGTTTTCGGCAAAGGCGCCCGCAAGCCGGGTGAAGTCGATGGCTTCCCTGGTGCAGCCCGGCGTGTCGGCGCGTGGATAAAAAAACAGCACGAGTTTCTTGCCCGCGAAGTCGGACAGCGAGACCGTATTTCCCCCGTCGCGCGGCAACCGGAATGCCGGCGCTTTTGCACCCTCGGCGAGTCCCGATTCGCGCGGCCTCGAGGGGACCGGTTTTTTTAACGGTTTTGATGCGGGCTTATGCGATGCTGCCGAAATCGTTTTGGCGGCTTTGCCGGTTGGGTTGTTGCCGGATTTTCCCGCTTTCGCCGGGCGGGCCCTGGATGGCTTTGTTTTTGCTGATTTCACGGTTGCTGCGCGGGCCGCCTTGCGCGCGACCGGTTTGGGGGATTTCTTGCGCGTTTTCTTGGACATACGCCTTCCTTTCGTCGCTTTCGGCGGATCAATCATGGGTATTGCGGGTCTTGTCCTGGCGAACCGGAATCAAGTGGGCGGCTGGGCAAGTCTGATGGCCTCGGAGTATGGTTACAAGGAATTCGACGTACCAACCTCGTTGATCGCGCTCCCAGGGCCGGATGACGAGTAACAGCAATAATCGAGGATTGGCAGCGATGCCCGCACAGGAGCGCTCGTTAGGTGTCGACGGGCGAGGCTTGGGCGGCCATCAATCTCACCATCAGCGCCAGCACCGAGAGGCAATGGCAAGGAATACGTCGCCCCAGGGGTTTAGTCCGCGTGCAGACGTCCAGCCCTCGAAGTGGGATGATGCCGATTGGGATCAGGACCACGACGAGGCGGCCGGCCATCGCGCGCGCCGGCTGTTGTCGCGTCCGAGCTCCGGATTTCACCGGTTCGGCGACAAGATCGGCGCGCTGCGCCGATGGCTCGCCAGCGAACGCTGGGTGAGACGCCTTGCCGTCGTGATTTCGGTGGTGGCGGTGATCTTCGCCGGCTGCTTTGGCGGGCTGTGGTGGCGGCTCGGCGCCGGTCCGATCAATCTCGAAATGGCGACGCCGTGGCTTGCAGCCGCGATCGAGGAAAATATCGGCCACGGCAACACCGTCGAGGTCGGCGGCACCCAGATCGAGCGGGCGGGGCGGATCCGCATAGCCGTGCGCATCCGCGATATCATCGTCCGGGATCGCGACCACGCGATCGTGGCGAGCGCGCCGAAAGCCGAGGTCAAGCTGTCGGGCACCGCGCTGCTGATGGGACGGCTTCGCGCCGAGAGCCTTAATCTGGTGGATGCGGAACTGGCGGTGCGTATTACGCCGGACGGCTACGTCACGGTTTCCGCGGGCGAAACCGCAAAGCCGCTGGCGACCGGGGTCGCGTCGAAAAAAGATGCCGGCATGGCGCCGACATTTCCGCGCCAGGGCGGAACTGCGCCGCCGTCGCCGGGATCCGCCTCGCCGTCTTCGCCTGCTCCCCAAACCACTGCTTCGGCGCAAAGCGGATTGCTGGCTGGCCTCGACTGGCTCGACAGCCTGAGCCTCACCGGCCTCGACGGACAGAACCTCAACGAAATCGGTCTGAAGAACGGCAGCCTGATCATCGACGATCAGCAGCGCGGCAATAAATGGAATTTCGAGAACATTTCCCTGAGCCTTCGCCGGCCGAGCGGCGGCGGGGTAGCGCTGAGCGTGGGCGAAGAGGGCAGCCATGCCTGGTCGCTTCGCGTTCTGGTCGGGCCTCCGGAAAACGGCGTGCGATCGGTCGACCTCCGCGCCGACAAGGTTCCCACCAGCAATATCCTGTTGGCGCTGCGGCTGAAGGACCTGACCTACAGCGCGGATTTGCCGCTCACCGGCGACCTCAAGGGCGAACTCGGCCGCGACGGATTGCCGACCTATTTCCACGGCAAGCTCACCGCCGGCGCCGGCACCATCATCGACAGCGACACGCCGGATTATCCGATGGCGATCGATTCGGCGGAAGTAAACGTCGAATGGGATTCCGGACGGCGCGTGCTGGTGGCGCCGTTCAAGATCGTGTCCGGCCAGAACCGGATCACGCTGCTGGCTCATCTCGAACCGCCCAACGACAGCATTCCCGATTGGCGGCTCGGCTTCAGCGGCGGCACCATCGTCCTGGCGGCGATCGACCCCGAACAACCGCCGCTGATTTTCAATCGCATCGCCATCGGCATGCGCTTCGATACCGACAAGAAGCGGGTGCTGCTCACCCAGGCCGATATCAGCAACGGCGAGATCGGCATCGCCGGAACCGGCAGCATCGACTATTCGGTGGAGCCGCGGCTGACGCTCGGCTTCGCGGGAACACCGATGTCGGCCTCCGCACTGAAGCGGATGTGGCCGGTCCTGATCGTGCCGGAGGTGCGCGAATGGGTGATCGAGCGGGTTGAACGCGGCGCGTTGCAGCGTATCGAGGTC
>DATNMT010000316.1:0-20556 GCA_035602495.1 Bradyrhizobium sp. | reverse complement strand
TTCCTCGACTGCGGTCTTGATCAGATCGGGGTTTTGGATCAGCCGCTGCTTCTCGGCCGGATGTTCTGACAATGCCACCAGCCCGTTGCCGATCAGATTGGTGGTGGTCTCGTGGCCGGCATTGAGCAGGAAGATGCAATTGTGCAAGAGTTCCTTCGCCGTCAGCCGCTCGCCGTTCGCCTCGCCACCAACCTCGCCTTGGATCAAACGCGTCAGCACGTCGCGTTCGGGATTGCCGGGTGTGGCGCGCCGGCGCTCGACCAGGATTTCGAGATAGGCGAGGAAATCCTCGACCGCCCGATCGCCGCGGGCGAACACGTCCGGGCCGATCACCGGTTCGAGCGCGCCGAGAATCGCCAGCGACCAGTCGCGCAACGGCTCGCGCTCGTCATGGGGCACGTCGAGCAGGTTGCCGATCACCTCGACGGGAATGGCTGCGGCGAAATCCCCGATCAGTTCGAAATTGCCCTTCGCCTCGATGGCGTCGAGCAGCCGGTCGACCATCGCGATCAGATATCCTTCCATCTCGGCGATGGCGCGCGGCGACAGCGCGCCCATGATCAGCCGCCGCACCCGGGTGTGCGCCGGCGGGTCGTTGAAGACGAGGCTGGTGGTGTGATGCTCGTAGAGCGGCGAGCTGCCGTATTTCGGCGAGAACTCGCGTTTTTTGTCGGAGCTGAACGCCCTGGTGTTCTTGTAGGCGGCGACCAGGTCGTCATAGCGCGTCAGGAAGTAGGAGCCGTTCGGCATCCGCTTGACCGGCTCATGCTCCCGCAGGGCGCGATAGACGGGATAGGGGTCGGCATAGAACCCGGCCGTCAGTTTCTCGATGTCGAAACTTTCCGCCAGTTCACGCGCGTTCGCATTCATGCTGCCATTCTCTTTGGGGGAGACCGATATGCCGTTTTCGCCGTTTCGCAAAACCCGGCGACCTCCAACCGTGACCGGCGCTCGGGCTTGGGTCGATCGGATATTCAATTAAACGGTTGCACCGCAGCAAAAATTGTTGACTTTTGCCGGAGGTGAGTGCTTACTCACAAGATGAGCACGTTGCGCATGACCGGCGACCTGCGGCGGCAGCTGATCCTTGGCGCCGCCAAGCGGTGCTTTGCCCGCCACGGCTTTGCGGGCACTACCACAAAGAGCGTCGCGGCGGCGGCCTCGATTTCGGAGGGTTTGCTGTTCAAGCACTTCCCGACGAAGTCGGCGCTGTATGCGGAGATTCTGGCCGAAGAATGTGCGGCCGACCCCGCGCTGCACCGGCTATTGGGGCTGGCGCCGTCGACGCAGACGCTGGTGGTGCTGATCCGGGAGATGGTCAGCCATTTCCAGGGCGTTGCGGAGGCGCCCGATCAGGAGGAGGCCCAGCGGCTGCGGCTGATGCTGACCAGCCACCTCGACGACGGAGAATTCGCGCGGCTGATCTATCAGAAGATCGCAAGTTTGATCGGACCGGTGTTCACCGCCTCGCTGCAGCGGGCGGTGGAAGCCGGCGACGCCGCACGGACAGGGGGCGATCCTTTGAACCTGTTCTGGTTCGCCCATCATGCCGTGCTGATGGCGACGCTGGCGCGGCTGCCGTCGGTGCCATGCCTCAGTTACGGCAACTCGGCCGATTTCGAGCGGCAGCTTTGCGAATTCATACTCCGCGGAATTGGATTGAACGAAACCGCTACGGCCTCCCATCTGAATCGCGACCTGTCGCTGGATGCGGAGCAGAAAGCAGACGCAGAGGGTGCATGACATGAACATTGTGACCGAAGCCAATATCGAAGGGCGGCCGATCGCCGAAAAGCCGCGCGCGCGTCCGGTGCGGATGGTGCGCTGGTTCGCCATCGTCGGCCTGGTGCTGGCGCTGCTGGTGGGCGCGCTGGTCGGCTTCAACGCGTTCCGCAGCCACATGATCGCGCAGTTCTTCGCCAACAACAAACCGCCGCCGTCGACCGTCACCGTGGCCGATGCCAAATCCGAGGTGATCCCGAACCTGCTGGTCGCGGTCGGCGATCTCGCCGCCGTGCATCAGGTCAACGTTACCTCGGATGTCTCCGGCCGCATCACCGATATCCTGTTCACGCCCGGCGCTTCCGTGAAGGCCGAGACGCCGCTGGTGCAATTGTTCGACGGCCCCGATCAGGGCGATCTCGCCAGCTTCAAGGCCCAGGCGACCGGCGCGCAGGCGGCGCTCGATCGCGCCAAGCAGCTGGCGGCGCGACAGTTCGGTCCGCAGTCGACGGTCGATGCGATGCAGGCGACCTACGATCAGGCGATAGCGGGCATCGCCAAGACCCAGGCGATCATTTCGCAGAAGCTGGTGCGCGCGCCGTTCGAGGGCGAACTCGGCGTCCGCCATGTCGAGGTCGGCCAGTACCTCACCGCGGGCACGCAGATCGTGACGCTGACGGATTTGTCGCAGCTCTACGCCAACTTCACGGTGCCGGAAAAGGACTCGGCGGCACTCAAGGTCGGGCAGATCGTGCGTGTCACGGTCGACGCCTATCCCGGCCGCACCTTCGAGGGCGAGATCAACGCGGTCGAACCGCAGATCGCGACCGACACGCGCAACATCCGCGTGCAGGCTACCTTCGACAATCCCGATCATATCTTGAAGCCCGGCATGTTCACGACCACGACGGTGGTGCTGCCGGACAAGCCGCCGGTGATCACGATTCCCGAGACCGCCGTCGACTATACGCTCTACGGCGACTCGGTATTCCTCATCACCGAGAAGAAGGAGGTTGACGGCAAGACCAGCCTGACCGCGGTTCGCACCTTCGTGCGCACCGGCAACCGGATCAACGGGCGTGCCGAAGTCCTCAACGGGTTGAAGGAGGGCGATCGCGTCGTTGCCGTCGGCCAGCTCAAGCTGCAATCGGGCGCGGCGGTCGCGATCTCGACCGACCCGGCGCCGCCGATTCCGGCCAATCCGCCACGCTATTAATCCGCCACGTTATTGATTCGGAGCGCTTTGCGATGGTCTGGACCGATATCTTCATCAAGCGACCCGTGCTGTCCGTGGTCGTCAGCCTGCTGATCCTGCTGATCGGCTTCCGGGCCGCGACCAGCCTGCCGATCCGGCAATATCCAAAGCTGTCGAACACCGTCGTCAACGTCACCACCTCTTATCCCGGGGCATCGGCCGACCTGATCCAGGGCTTCATCACCACGCCGATCGAGCAGGCGGTGGCGTCTGCCGAGGGCGTCGACTACATGACGTCCTCGTCGGTGCTCGGCACCTCGACCATCCAGGTCTATATCAGGCTGAATTTCGATCCGAACCAGGCGCTCACCGAAGTGCTCGCCAAGGTGAATTCGGTCAAATATCTGATTCCAAAAGAGTCGAACGATCCGGTCGTGACCAAGACCACCGGCCAGACCACAGCGGTGATGTATCTCGGCTTCTCCTCCGAAGTGCTGTCGGGGTCGGCGATCTCGGACTATCTGACGCGCGTGGTGCAGCCGGTGCTGTCGACCGTCGATGGCGTCGCCTCGGCCGATATTCTCGGCGGGCAAACCTTTGCGATGCGGCTGTGGCTCGATCCGATCCGGATGGCCGGCCGCAATGTTTCGCCGGCCGACGTCTCGGCCGCGATCGCCGCCAACAATTTCCAGGCCGCCGCCGGCCAGGCCAAGGGCTATTTGATCGTCTCCAACGTGTCGGCCAATTCCGACCTGCGCAACCTCGATCAGTTCAAGCGCATGATCATCAAATCCAAGGACGGCGGGTTTGTGCGCATGGAGGACGTCGCCACCGTCGAACTGGCGGCGCAGAGCACCGACGCCAGCGTCGCCTTCAACGCCGAGCACGCGATCTTCATCGGCGTGCAGGCGACGCCGCAGGGCAACCCGCTGACGCTGGTCAAGGGCGTCCGCGCGCTGTTCCCGGAGCTCGAACGCAACCTGCCGCCGTCGATGAAGATGAAGGTGGCCTACGATTCCACCAAATTCATTCAATCCTCGATCGACGAGGTCGAGAAGACCCTCGGCGAGGCCGTCATCATCGTGGTGGTGGTGATCTTCCTGTTCCTGGCGTCGTTCCGCTCGGTGATCATCCCGGTGGTGACCATTCCGCTGTCGCTGATCGGCGTCTGCAGCCTGATGCTGATCGCCGGATTCAGTTTCAACCTGTTGACGCTATTGGCGATGGTGCTGGCGATCGGGCTCGTGGTCGACGACGCCATCGTGGTGGTGGAAAACATCCACCGGCATCTGGAGGAGGGCAAGCCTCCGGTGCAGGCGGCGATGCAGGGTGCGCGCGAGATCGTCGGCCCTGTTGTCTCCATGACCATCACGCTGGCCGCGGTGTACGCGCCGATCGGCTTTCTCGGCGGCCTCACCGGCTCGCTGTTCCGGGAGTTCGCCTTCACGCTGGCCGGCTCGGTGATCGTCTCGGGCGTGATCGCGCTGACGCTGTCGCCGATGATGTGCTCGATCTTCCTCAAGAGCGCCGACGAGGGGCGGTTTGCAAGGCTCGTCAACCGCGTCTTCGGGTCGATGACGCGCTGGTACGGCCGCCAGCTCGACCGTTCGCTCGACTACCGCCCGATCACCGGCTTGTTCGCGCTGACCATCCTCGGGCTGGTCGGGTTCCTTTATCTGCACACCTCCAAGGAGCTTGCGCCGGAGGAAGACCAGGGCATCGTGTTCGCGGTGACCAAGGCGCCGAAATACGCCAACATCGATTACATCGATTTTTACGGCGAGAAGCTCGACAAGGTGTTTTCCAGCTACCCCGAGACCGACCTGCGCTTCGTGCTCAACGGCATCAACGGTCCGCAGAACGGCATCGCCGGCATGCTGCTCAAGCCCTGGGACGAACGCAAGCGCTCGTCGATTGCGCTGAAGCCGATAGTGCAGGCGCAGCTCAGCAAGATCGAAGGCGTCAACGCCTTTGCGTTCAACCTGCCGCCCTTGCCCGGCGGCCCCGGCGGATTGCCGGTGCAGATGGTGATCTCTTCGACCAACGGATTCCAGGCGGTCTACGAGCAGATGGTGAAGGTGAAGGACGCCGCGCGCAAGAGCGGGCTGTTCATCGTCTCCGACAGCGATCTCGACTTCAACCAGCCGGTGGTGCGGGTCAAGATCGACCGCTCCAAGGCGAGCGACCTCGGCATCACCATGCAGAATATCGGTGCCTCGCTTGCGACGCTGCTGGGCGGAAACTACGTCAACCGCTTCAACCTCGAGGGACGCTCCTACCAGGTGATCCCGCAGGTGCCGCGCGACCGGCGATTGTCGCCCGAATCGCTTGGCCTCTATTACGTGCCGACCTCGACCGGTCAGCAGGTGCCGCTGTCGACCGTCGTCTCGATCGAGACCGCGACCGACCCGAACGCGCTGACCCACTACAACCAGCTGAACTCTGCGACCTTCCAGGCGGTGCCGATGCCCGGCGTGACCGTGGGCACGGCGGTCGACTTCCTCGAGAGCCTGGCCAAGCAACTGCCGGCCGGCTTCACCCACGACTACCTCGCGGATTCCCGGCAATATGTGCAGGAAGGCAACCAGCTCGCGATCACCTTCGGCTTTGCGCTGATCATCATCTTCCTGGTGCTGGCGGCGCAATTCGAGAGCTTGCGGGATCCGCTGGTGATCATGATCAGCGTTCCCATGGCAATTGTCGGCGCCCTGATTCCGCTTTTCTTCGGCGCCGCCACCATGAACATCTACACCCAGGTAGGCCTGCTCACCCTGGTCGGGCTGATCAGCAAGCACGGCATCCTGATGGTCGAGTTCGCCAACGAGCTGCAGCTCAATGAAAGTCTCGACCGCCGCTCCGCCATCGAGATGGCGGCCCGCGTCCGGCTTCGTCCGATCCTGATGACGACCGCGGCGATGGTCACCGGCCTCTTGCCGCTGTTGACCGCCACCGGAGCCGGCGCGGCGAGCCGGTTCTCGATCGGACTTGTCGTCGTCGCGGGCATGTCGATCGGAACCCTGTTCACTTTGTTCGTGCTGCCGGCGGTCTATGTGTCGATCGCCACCGATCACCGGGCGTCCGCCGAATCCGAGCGGGCCAAGGAGATCGCGGACTTTGATCTGGGTTCGAAGGCCCTGAAACCCATTTAGCCGCCGGCCTCACGGCCGGATGGCGGCGATTGCCGTCGTTGCTTTGGCTTTGGCTGTGATATCCTGCGGCCTGGACGCACCGTTGCGGGCGGCCAGAAGCAGGGTTTTGGGATGAAGCGTCGCGGATTCATCACGCTTCTCGGTGGCGCGGCGGTCGCAGCCTCGCTCCCGCCACGCGCACACGCGGATCACGTCAGGCATGTCGGCATCCTGATGGGATACGCCGAAGACGATCCCGATACGCAAGCACGCATGAAAGCGTTCAGGGAAGCCTTCGAACAGCTCGGCTGGAAGGATGGCCATGACGTTGCGTTCACCTATCGCTTCGGTGTCGGCGAAATGGATCGGGTCCGCGACTATGCGAAGGAACTGGTAGAGGCCAAGCCGGACCTGATCGTTTGCGAGACCACGCCGACGGTGAAAGCGCTTGCGGATCAAACCACGACCATTCCGATCGTCTTTGTTTCCGTCACCGATCCCGTCAGCAACGGATTCGTCGCCGACCTGGCGCGGCCAGGCGGGAACATCACCGGCTTTACCAATTTCGAAGCAACGATGGGCGGCAAGTGGATCGAGTTGCTCAAGAAGATCGTGCCCGGCGCAACGCGGATCGGCGTCATCTTCAATCCGGATACCGCACCCGGTGGCGGAGGGTTCTTCCTGAATTCGGTCCGGGCTTCCGCGCCGTCCCTGCAGGTCGAAGTGCTTCCATTTCCGGTTCGCGGCGACGATGAGATCGAGCGCGCCATAGCCGGGCTCGCAACCGTGCCGGGTAGCGGCCTGATCGTCATGCTGGATGTCTCGATGGCCGTGCATCGCCCGGCGATCATTGCCCAGGCCGCTAGCCATCGCGTGCCCACGCTGTTTCCATGGCGGTTCGGTGCCAGCGACGGCGGGCTGGTGTCGTATGGGGTCGATGTGGTGGACCTGCACCGGCGCGCGGCGGGCTATGCCGACCGCATCCTGAAGGGCGCCAGGCCGGCGGATCTGCCGGTGCAGCAGCCGACCAGGTTCGAACTGATCATTAACCTAAAAACCGCGAAGGCGCTGGGAATCGAGGTCTCGCCGACGTTGCTGGCGACAGCCGACGAGATCATCGAATGATCGCCGACCATCGAGTAACCCTCCCGCACCGCGGCAAGAGACAAGCCCGCGCCTTCTTGCTAACTTGGGCGGGATGAGCATTTCCCTGCACCCGGATACGCCCGAGGGGCGAACGCTTGCGGCCCCGCCGGCCGTCGCCGCGGCGCCTGCGGCCGCGCCGGGTGGGACCAAGATCCGCAGCCGGCTGTTCACCAAATACGTCGCGCTGTTCGTCGCGGTGGTCGGCGTCGCGCTGCTGTCCAACGGGATATTCGAGGTCTTTTTCTATTACCGGGAGCATAAGGCTGCGCTGATCCGGATTCAGCACGAGCAGGCCGAAGCCGCGGCCGCGAAGATCGGCCAGTTCATCAAGGAAATCGAGAGCCAGCTCGGCTGGACCACCCAGCTGCCGTGGTCGGCGAGCTCGCTCGAGAACCGCCGATTCGATGCCTTGCGGTTGTTGCGGCAGGTGCCGGCCATCACCGAACTGGCGCAGGTCGATTCCACCGGCAAGGAGCGCCTGCGGGTGTCGCGTCTGGCCATGGACGTCGTCGACTCCGGGCTCGACCTCTCCAAGGATCCAAAATTCACCGAGGCCGTCGCCCACAAGGTCTATTACGGGCCGGTGTATTTCCGCCGGGAGTCCGAGCCCTACATGACGCTGTCGCTGGCCGGCACCCGCAAGGATGCCGGGGTCAGCATCGCCGAGGTCAATCTCAAGCTGATCTGGGACGTGGTGTCGCAGATCAAGGTCGGCGAGCGCGGCCACGCCTATGTGGTCGGCGCGGGCGGCCGCCTGATCGCGCATCCCGACATCTCGCTCGTGCTGCGCAACACCGACATGTCGAAGCTGTTGCAGGTTCAGGCGGCGCAGGCCGGCAACACCGGCGGTCTCGAATCGCTGCAGGGCACCAAGAACATCCAGGGGCAGGAGGTCTTGACGGCGTCCGCGCCGATCGTGCCACTCGGCTGGACCATGTTCGTGGAGTTGCCGGTGGAGGAGGCCTACGCGTCGCTGTATCTGGCGCTGCAGCGGCTGGCCATCGTGCTGGCGGGCGCGTCGATCTTCGCGGTGCTCGCCGGGATCTTCCTGGCCCGCCGCATGGTCGGCCCGATCCAGGCTCTGCGCGCCGGCGCCGAACGCATCGGCGGCGGCGATTTCGCCCAGCGCATCTCGATCAAGACCGGCGACGAGCTGGAAGGCCTCGCCAACCAGTTCAACGACATGGGCGTCCGCCTGCAGGAATCCTATGCGGATTTGGAGGGCAAGGTCGAACAGCGGACCGCCGAGTTGAGCGAATCGCTGCAGCAGCAGACCGCGACATCGGAGGTGCTGCAGGTCATCAGCTCGTCGCCGGGCGAGCTGGACCCGGTTTTCCAGGCGATGCTGGCAAGCGCGATGCGGCTGTGCGAGGCGAGTCACGGTGTGATTTGGCTACGCGAGGAAGACGGCTTCCGCAGCGCTGCATTTCAAGGACCATGGCCCGAAGCCTATATTGAGCAATGGCGGAGCGGAAATCTTGTCCGACCGGGTCCCGACGCTCCCCTGTCTCGTGCCGTGCAAACCGGAAAAGCAGAACAGGTGGCGGACCTGAGCGATACTGCGGCCTATCGCGGCAGTGATCCCTTGCCCGTGGCGGCGGTGAACGTAGCCGGCATTCGCACGGTGCTTTCCGTTCCAATGTTCAAGGACGACCAGTGTGTCGGCGCTATTCTGCTCTCTCGCCAGGAGGTACGCCTTTTTGGCAGCAAGCAAATTGACCTCGTCGCGAACTTCGCCAAGCAGGCGGTGATCGCCATTGAAAATGCGCGACTGCTCAGGGAGATTCGCGCGCGCACCGACGATCTCAGCGAATCGCTGGAGCAACAAACCGCGACATCCGAAGTGCTAAAAGTCATCAGCCGCTCGGCGTTCGACCTGAAATCGGTGCTGACCACGCTCACCGATTCGGCGAAGGCGCTGTGCGGCGCATCGCTTGGCATCATTTGCCTGCGCGATGGCGACGTCATGCGGCTGCAGGCCGAATCCGGCTGCTCGCCGGCGTTCGTCGATTTCATGCATGCCAACCCGATCAAGCCAGGCCGCGAGACCATCACTGGCCGGGTGTTTACAGAAGGCAAGGCCGTCCACGTCCCGGATGTGCAACTCGACCCCGAGTATAATTTTGGTGCGGCGCCAACGATCGGCGCATTCCGGGCGGTACTCGCGGTGCCCCTGATGCGCGACGGCGCGGTCGAAGGCGTGCTGCTGCTCGGAAGGCCGGCGCCCGGACCGTTCAGCCAGCGCCAGATGGACCTCGTGCAGACCTTCGCCGACCAGGCCGTCATCGCCATCGAGAATGCGCGGCTGTTCAACGAGGTGCAGGCGAAGACTCGCGAGCTAACTGAAACCTTGGAATATCAGACCGCAACCGGTGACGTCTTGAATGTCATCAGCCGCTCGCCAAACAATCTGCAGCCGGTAATGGATACGATCGTCCAAACAGCGAGACGGCTCTGTCAGTCAGAGTACGCGCTGATGCTGCAACGGGCCGATGATGGCGTTTATCGGATCGCCGCGCATTGCAACGCCAGCCAGCAGTTAATGGATTGGATGCGAGACAATCCAGTGACCGCGGGAGATGGCTCGGCCGTCGGTATTGTGGCGGCCGAGAAGCAAACGATTCATTTGCATGATGCCCTTTCCGACCCTCGCTTCACCGATCGGCGTCGTCAACAGCAATCCAAAGCCCGAACGATGCTTGGAGTACCGTTGGTGCACAATCAAGAAGTAATCGGCGTCATCTTTCTGGCGCGCACAGTGGTCGAACCATTTAGCGACAAGCAGGTAGAACTCGTCAACAGCTTCTCCGACCAGGCCGTGATTGCCATTTCGAATGTGGGGCTATTCGAGGAAGTTCAGGAACGAACCCGCGAATTGTCGCTCTCGCTCGAAGATTTGCGCACCGCGCAGTACCGCCTGGTGCAGACCGAGAAGCTTGCCTCGCTCGGCCAGCTCACTGCCGGCATCGCCCACGAGATCAAGAACCCGCTCAATTTCGTCAACAACTTCTCGGCGCTGTCCGGGGAGTTGATCGACGAGTTGAACGAAGTGCTGGCAACCGCCGCCCTCGACGACAAGACAAGGGAGGAGATCGAAGAGCTCACCCATATGCTGAAGGGCAATCTCGAAAAGGTGGTGCAGCACGGCAAGCGCGCCGACTCGATCGTGAAAAACATGCTCTTGCATTCGCGCGAGGGATCGGGCGAACACCGCCCGGTCGACATCAACGCCATCGTCGAGGAGAGCCTCAATCTCGCCTATCACGGCGCGCGGGCGGAGAAATCCGGCTTCAACATCACCTTGAAGCGCGACCTCGATCCGGCGGCCGGCCTGATCGACCTGTATCCGCAGGAGATCACGCGGGTGTTTCTCAACCTGATCTCGAACGGCTTTTATGCCGCGACCAAGCGCAAGGAATCCGGCGGGGAGGGTTTCGAGCCGACGCTGTGTGCCACCACCAAGAGCCTCGGCAACCAGGTCGAAATCCGGATCCGCGACAACGGCACCGGTATCCCATTGGAAGTGAAGGAGAAAATGTTCAACCCGTTCTTCACCACCAAACCCGCCGGCGAGGGCACCGGCCTTGGCCTGTCGATGAGCCACGACATCGTGGTGAAACAGCATGGCGGCAAGATCGACGTCGATACGACACCGGGCGTTTTCACCGAATTCATTATTACGCTGCCGCGCGCCGCGGCGGCGCAAGCGACGGCATGATCCCGAAAAGTGGAGACCGGTTTTCGGAACAGATCATGCCAAAAACAAGATGACCGACGGGTCTGGTTCAGCGAAGCTGGATCAGCCCCTAGCCTGGAGGCACCCATTGACCGTTTACATACTCGTCGTCGATGACGAGCCCGATGTCGAGGCGCTGTTCCGCCAGCAATTCCGGCGCGACCTGAAATCCGGGCGCTTCACGATGGAGTTTGCGCCGTCGGCGCCGGTGGCGCTGCTCCGCATCGCCCAGATTGCCGATCCGTCGCTGATCCTGATACTGTCCGACATCAACATGCCCGGCATGAGCGGGCTGGAGATGTTGCCGAGGGTGCGCGCGGAGCGGCCCGACGTTCCCGTCATCATGATCACCGCCTACGGCGACGCCGAAACGCGCCGCAAGGCGATCGAGCGCGGCGCGGTGGGACTTCTCACCAAGCCGCTCGATTTCGCGCTGCTGCGCCACGAGATCGATACCAGGCTCGGGCAGGCCGCATGACCGCCACCATCCTCGTCGTCGATGACGAGCCCGATCTCGAGGCTCTGGTGCTGCAGAAATTCCGCAGGCAGATTCGCGACGGCGCGATGCAATTCGTGTTCGCCCATGACGGCATCGAGGCGCTGGCTTCGATCGAGCAGCATCCGCATGTCGACATGGTGGTGTCCGACATCAACATGCCGCGGATGGACGGCCTGTCGCTGCTGCAAAAGCTGCAGGAGGGCGAGGACAAGAAATCGACCATCATCGTCTCGGCCTACGGCGATATGAACAACATCCGCATCGCGATGAACCGCGGCGCGTTCGATTTCCTGACCAAACCGATCGATTTCGGCGATCTCGAAATGACCATCGACAAGACCGTTCGTCATGTCGAAATGATGCGCGAGGCGCGCCGCCGCCAGGCCGAGGCCGAGCGCGCGCACGCCTCGTTGTCGCGGTATTTCTCGCCGCAGATCGCCTCGCGGCTTGCCTGCGACGGCGAAGCCGAGGGCATGACGGTGCATTGGCGCGACGTCGCGGTGATCTTCACCGACGTCACCAGTTTCACCTCGCTGGTGGAGACCGCGGCGCCTGACGTGTTCGGCCCGCTGCTCAACGAATATGTCGGCGGCATGACGGAAGGGGTTTTCGCTCATGAGGGTACCGTTGCGAAGGTCATCGGCGACGGAATCCAGATTCTCTTCAACGCCCCCGGCGATCAGCCGGACTACGCGGCGCGCGCCATCGCCTGCGCACATGATCTCGATGCCTGGGCCGAGGCGTTTCGCGACCGCTGGAAGGCCTCGGGCGTGAATTTCGGGATAACCCGGATCGGCGTTCACGCCGGTCCGGCGATGGTGGGAAATTTCGGCGGCAACCGCTTCTTCGATTACACCGCCTATGGTGACACCATCAACACCGCTTCCAGGCTCGAGGCCGCCAACAAGCTTCTCGGCACCCGTATCTGCGTCAGCGCCGCGGTTGCCGAGGGCACGCCGAATTTCAGGGGGCGGCCGGTCGGCGATCTGGTGCTGCGCGGGCGCAGCGAGCCGCTGCGCGCCTATGAGCCGCTGCCGCCGGCCAAGTTCGATGGACCGGCGACCAGGCAATATTCCGACGCGTTTGCCAAACTCGAATCCGGCGATGCCGCGGCGATGCCGGCCTTCGCCGCCCTCGTCGGGCTGCATTCCGACGATGCGCTGGCCGGCTTCCATTTGCGGCGGCTGCTCAACGGCGCCAAGGGCGTCCGCATGCAGCTCGAATAACCACCCAAAGGAAGCATCGATGACGCGCGATTTTGCCGCCGGCAATTACCGGTTCATCCCGGCGGTGTTTCAGTATTCGAGCGGAGCGGCGGCGGATTCCAACTATGAGATCGAGCGCGTGCGCTTCGACCGGCTGGTTCCGCTAGCCGAGGGATTTGCGCGAGTCGCAAAATATATTCGAGGCGCGGGCCGGCCGCTGACGTCGTTCTGCGCCTGCGAGCTGCGCTCGCCGGCGGCGTTCACCGAGGATGGGTTTCGAAGTTTCAATCAGCATTACGTCAAGACGCTCGCGGAATGGGGCCTGTTCGACGGCACCACCAACCCGGTTGCGCGCAGCAATGTGTGCCCGGAGATCGATCCGCCGGCCGAACCGTCATTTTATGCGTTCTCGTTCACGCGTCCGAGCCTGGGTCCTTCGCCGAGTTTTGTGATTGCCGGCGGCGCCGAGGCGCGGGGCGGGGCAGGCAGCTACCCGGAGCGCATCGTGCGCTACCGCGATCTCAGCGCCGAGGGTCTTGCCGAGAAGGTCCGCTTCACCGTCGGCGAAATGGAACGCCGTCTCGGCGCCTTCGGGTTTGGCTGGAACGACACCACGGCGGCGCAGGCCTATACCGTGCACGACTTTCATCCCGTGGTGGCCGCCGAACTGGTCCGCCGCGGCGCCGCCCGTTCGGGCCTGACCTGGCATTTCGCGCGGCCGCCGGTGATCGATCTGGAATACGAGATGGATTGCCGGCGCGTGATGCGGGAGACGGTGATTTAAGGCGAACGAGGCGCGCCTATCATTCTTTCGTCGTCCCTGCGAAAGCAGGGACCCATACGCCGCGGCTTATCGATCGGGCACGCTGCCAGTTGCCTTAGCCAACTAAGCCCTGTGGTTATGGGTCCCTGCTTGGCGCCTTCGCTAAAGCTTCGGCGGCCCACCGTCATGACCCCGGCGAAGCCTCTTGACCGCCGAAGTCCGCCTTCGGACGAAGGCGGTTGGCGTAGACGGGTCGCAGGGACGACAACAATCGATAGCGTGCCTACCGCTCCCGCGGATCGAGCGCGTCGCGCAGGCCGTCGCCGACCAGGTTGAACGACAGCACCACCAGGAAGATCGCCAGCCCCGGCCACAGCGCCATCCACGGCGCGTTGGTTAGAAAGCGCTGCGCGGCGTTGAGCATGCTGCCCCAGGACGGCGACGGGGGCTGTTGGCCGAGCCCCAAAAATGACAGCGCGGCCTCGGCGATGATGGCCGCCGCGATCGACAGCGTCGCCTGCACCAGCAGCGCCGGCATGATGTTCGGCAGGATATGAAACAGCGCGATGCGCCAGCGCGGGTTGCCCATGGCGCGCGCGGCCTCGACATAATCCTCGACCTTGACGCTCATCACCTGGCCGCGCGTCAGCCGCACGAAAATCGGCGTCGTGGTGATGCCGATCGCGATCATGGCGTTGCCGAGGCTCGGGCCGAGAAATGCCGCCAGCGCAATCGCGAGGATCAGGAACGGGCAGGCCAGCATGGCGTCGGTGATACGGCTGATCAGCGCGTCGACGAAACCGCCGCGGTAACCCGACAACAGCCCGAAGGGAACACCGATCAGGAGCGCGATCCCGACCGAGATCGCGCCGGCGATCAGCGAGGCGCGCGCGCCAAAGATCACGCGGCCAAAGATATCGCGGCCGAGATCGTCGGTGCCGAACCAGTGCAGCGAAGACGGCGGCTTTCGCACCAGCGTCCAGCTGGTCGCGATCGGGTCATAGGGCGAAATCAGCGGCGCAAACACCGCGAGCACGATGAAGGTCGCGATCACGATCAGGCCCACCACCGCGCCCTTGCGCCGCAACAGCCGCCGCAGCGCGCGGCGTGCCGGGCTCTCCAGTTCGTCAGAGGCGATAACGGGGATCGCGCCGAGCGCGGCATCGGTCATGTGCGTCAGGCCCTCAGCCGCGGATTGACCAGGATATAGGCGATATCGGCGATCAGGTTCAGCGTGATGTAGATCGTCGCCGTCACCAGCACGACGCCCTGCACGACGGCATAGTCGCGGTTGAACACGGCATCGACAATCAGCTTGCCGAATCCCGGAATCGAAAAAATCTGTTCGGTCAGTACCGCGCCCGACAGCAGCGTGCCGAGTTCGAGCGCGCCGAGCGTGATCACCGGCGTCAGCGCATTGCGCATGGCGTGCTTGAGGATCACCGAACGCTCGGAAAGCCCCTTGGCGCGAGCGGTGCGGACGTAGTCGCTCTCCAGCACCTGCAGCATGGCGCTCCTGGTGTGCCGCATCAGGATCGCCGCAATCGCATTGCCGAGCACGAAAGCGGGCATGATGGTGGAGGCGAGGCTGGCGCGCCAGTTTTCGGACAGCGGCACATAGCCCGAGGCAGGCAGCCAGCCGAGCTCGATCGAGAACAGGAAGATCAGCATGATGCCGAGCCAGAAATTCGGCGTCGAGATGCCCCACAGCGCGAACAGGTTGGCGCCGTAATCCCACGCGGTGCCCTTCTTCACCGCCGAGACGATACCGGCCGGAATCCCGATCAGGAAGGCAATGATGATCGCCATCGACGCCAGCTGCAGCGTCACCGGCAGCTTTTGCTGGATCAGGTCGCGCACCGGCACCTTGATGCGCAGCGATTCGCCGAAGTCGCCCGATAACACGCCTTTGACCCAGTAGACGTACTGCACCGGGATTGGCTGATCGAGCCGGTATTGCGCGCGAATGTGCGCGATCACGTCGGGATCGCGTTCCTCGCCGGCCATCACCAGCGCGGGATCGCCCGGCAACAAGTGCTGCAGGGAAAAGATCAGGATCGACACGAAGAACAGCGTCGGGATCAGCTGCAGGATGCGCTTGGCAAGGAAATTCAGCATGGCGTTCGTTTCCCGGGCGCGGCGCAGCGTACCCGGGTCCGCGCTTCGCGCGGGCCGAGCACAGGCTCCACGATGCGCTGCAGAACCGGGATCCATCTTGTTTGGTCGATGGGTCCCGGCCCTGCGGAGCAGCGTAAGAACGCTGCACCGCGTCCGGGACACGAGCAACTGCTTGACAAGTCCGCCCTCACTTGAACTTCAGCCCGGTCACGCGGACCAGTCCGTCCGGCATCTGCCTGTAGCCCTCAAGCCTGGTGGTGTGCGCGATCAGCAGCTTGCGGTGATAGAGATAGATGAGCGGCTCATCATGAAGCACGAGTCCGGTGAGCTTTTGGTAGATCGTCTTGCGCTGCGCCGGATCGGTAACCAGCCGCGCCTCTTCAAGCAGCCTGTCGGCCTCCGGGTTGGAATAGAAGCTCTCGTTCTGCGGCGCCTTGGTGTGCAGAAAGACGTAGGAATTGCCGTCCGGATCGATCCGGCCGCTCCAGCCGAGCAGGAACAGTTGATATTCGCCGGCCTGGGCTTGGGCGAGCGATGTCGCGAACTCGAGGAGACGAATCTTCAGATCGAAGCCTGCCTCCGCCGCCATCGACTGAATGACCTGGGCCACCGCTTCGTTTTCCGCGCCTTTCGGCACCATGAAATCGACACTGACGGGCAGCGTGGCGCCGGACTCCTTCAGCAGCGTCTTGGCCTTGGCGATATCGCGCGGTTGAATCGGAAATGACTTTTGGTAGTAAGGATGCTCCGGGCTGATCCACTGATTGCCAGGCGTGAATTCGCCATTGAACACCACCTGATTTAGCGCCTCACGATCGATCGAGAGATCGAGCGCCTGGCGTACTTTTTCCGACTGGCTGAGCGGACCCTTGTTCTTGTCGTTGCCGGTGTTGACGATGAGGCTCATATAGCCGAGCTCCAGCGCGGTCGCCAGCTTGAGCCTGGAATCGGCGCGCACGTCCTTGATATCGGTTGCGAGCATCCGTTCGATCAGGTCGAGCCCACCGGACTTCAAGTTGGCGAGCCGCACCGTGGCGTCGACGATCGGCAGGAACACCACCCGGTCGATGAAGATGTTGTCCTTGTTCCAGTAGTCGGCGAATTTCTCGAACACCATGCGATCCTGCTGCACCCGTTCGACGAATTTGTATGGCCCGGCGCAGACCGGATGCTGTCCGAACTTGTCGCCGGCCTCCTTCGCCGCCTTCGGCGAGACCATCATCCCGGCGCGATCGGTGAGCTGGGCGATCAGCGGCGAGTAGGGCGTCTTCAGGACCAGCTTGATGGTGAGGGGGTCGACGACGTCGACATGATCGAGCGCGGCCAGCTCCGGCTTGCGGAACGAGCCCTGCATGGTCAGATGGCGGTCGAGCGAAAACTTCGCGGCCTCGGCGTCGAACGGCTCGCCGTCCTGGAATTTGACGTTCGGCCGCAGCTTGATCGTGACCTCCTTGCCGTCGGCCGAGGTCTCGTGCGACAGCGCGAGCTGCGGCACGATGTTGAGCTTCTCGTCGATGTCGAACAGCTTGTCGCAGACCGCGGCGAACACGATGCGGCCGACATAGGTGCGCGCCAGCGTCGGGTCGAGAACGTCGGCGTCTTCGGCGAGCCCGATCCGCAGCGTGGTCTGGGCCTGGACGCCCGCGCCAAGCGACAGCAACAGCGCCGCCGCGGTCAAAGCCAAACGCAGGATTCTCATCGGACTGGTCTCCATCTCAAGAATTTCATCCGGCGGCCGGCGGCGCCGCCCCGACTATACCAACCCCGGCGGAGCCGGCTACTTCCGCAGGCGCGCTGAACGCCGCCACCAGGCGTTCCAGCGCCGGTGAAAACGCGCCATCGGTCGGCACCACGCCGTCCGGCGACGGCAGTTCCGCCGTGCGGTGACAGGCGGTGGCATGGCCGGCCGCGTCGTCGAGCAATTGCGGCGGCTCGAGGCGGCAGCGCTCGATCGCATAGGGGCAGCGGGTATGAAAGCGGCAGCCCGCCGGCGGATTGAGCGCGCTCGGCATCTCGCCCTGCAGCAGCACGCGGTTGCGCCTGGCGCGAGGTTTGGGCACCGGAATCGCCGACAACAGCGCGCGGCTGTAGGGATGCCGGGGCGAAGCGAACAGTCCTTCTGTTTCCGCGGTCTCGACGATGCCGCCGAGATTCATCACCGCGACGCGGTCGGCGATGTGTTTGACCACGGCAAGGTCGTGGGAGACGAAGATGTAGGCAAGCCCGAGCCGGTCCTGCAGGTCGCGCAGCAGGTTCAGGATCTGCGAGCGGATCGAGACGTCGAGCGCGGAGACCGGCTCGTCGCAGATGATCAGTTTCGGTTCGACCGCCAGCGCCCGTGCAATCGCGATGCGCTGGCGCTGGCCGCCGGAAAATTCGTGGGCGTAGCGACGGGCAAAGCGCGGCTCGAGCCCGACCAGCCGCAGCAATTCCTCGACCCGCTCGCGGCGCCGCGCCGGCGGCACGAGGTCGTGCAGCGCCAATGGCTCGGTCAGGATCTGGCTCACCGTCATGCGCGGGTTGAGCGAGGCATACGGATCCTGAAAGATGATCTGCGCATCCCGGCGGAAGGCGCGGAGTTGGTTGGCGTCGAGCGCCAGCAGATCGCGGCCCTCGAAGCGGATGCGGCCTGCGTCCGGCTCGATCAGCCGCAACACCAGCCGGCTGACGGTGGACTTGCCACAGCCGGACTCGCCGACCAGCGCCAGCGTCTTGCCGGCCTCGACGTTGAAGCTGACGCCATCGACCGCTTTGATGAACGCGGTCGGCCGCCCGAACAGCGAGCGCTCGGCGACGAAATGTTTTACCAGGCCTTCGACCTCAAGGAGTGCCATCACGACACCAGCCTCTCCAGCGGCGCCTTGATGCAGCGCGACCAGTGGCCGGGACTTACGGCCGCGAACGGCGGAGGCGCGGCGAGGCAGGCATCGCCGACGAACGGACAGCGCGCGGCGAAGCGGCAGCCCGGCGGCGGGCTGGTCATGTTCGGAACCATGCCCTCGATGGTGGCAAGGTGCGCGGCGCGCCGGTCGAGCCGCGGGATCGAGCCGAGCAGGCCGACGGTGTAGGGATGCTGCGGGGAAGCGAACAATTCGTCGACCGCGGCGCGCTCGACGATCTCGCCGGCATACATCACCGCGACCTCGTCGCAGACTTCGGCGACCACGCCGAGATCGTGGGTGATCAGGATGATCGCGGCGCCGCTCTGCGCCTTCAACTCGCGCATCAGGTCGAGAATCTGCGCCTGCAGGGTGACGTCGAGCGCGGTGGTCGGCTCGTCGGCGATCAAGAGCCGGGGATCGCAGGCCAACGCCATCGCGATCATGACGCGCTGGCGCATGCCGCCGGACAGCTTGTGTGGATATTCGTCGATCCGCTTCTCCGGCGAGGGGATATGGACGCGGCGCAACAGTTCGATCGCGCGCGCCCGCGCCGCCCGCCCCGAACCGCCGCGATGGCGCAGGATGGTCTCGATGATCTGGTCGCCGATGGTAAAACTCGGATTGAGCGAGGTCATCGGCTCCTGGAAGATCATCGCCAGCCGGTTGCCGCGCAGGTCGCGCAGGGTCTGGTCGGGCACATTGAGCAGATCAAACCCGTCGAACCGGATCGAGCCGGTGACTTCGGCCGACTGTTTGGACAAAAGGCCCATGATGGCCAGTGAAGTGACGCTCTTGCCGCAGCCGGATTCGCCGACCAGCCCGAGCGTCGCGCCGTTGGCCACGCTGAGATCGACGTCGACCGCATGCGTGATGCGGCCGTTGTCGCCATGGAAAGTGACCCGCAAACCCTCGATTTCGATCAACGGGCTTGCGGTCATTTCCGCCCCGCGATGGCGGCTTCGATGGACGCGTCGATGATCTTGCGGTCGGTGATGCCGGCCGGATTGCTGCGGGTCGGCAGGAATGAACGGAAATGCACCCAACGCTCGCGGCTGACCGCCTCCAGGCGTTCGAGTTCGCCCAGCGGATCGGTATGGTCGTCGACCCGCAAATCCAGCACCGCCCACTCGTCGTCGCCGTAAATGAGCAGCGCCGCCGACTGCTTGCCGCGCTTGTCGCCGCCGGCGGCCTCGCCCGCCCGCATCGCCGCGATCAGGCGCTGCGCGAACGGCAGGCTTTCGCCGCCGACATAGGCCGCGGCGGTGTCGTCGAGTACGCGCGCGCCCGCGAGCATGTTGCCGGCGATCGAAAAGCCGTTGCCCCGGATGTGGCCGCACCAGTCGACGCATCCGCTTCCCGTGTGCGAGGCGATATTGCCGCCGGCGTCCATGATGTGAAGCTGCCGGCTCTCGCGGCCGGGGTCGGCTGCGATCAGGGTGTCGACGATGTCGCGGGGCTTAAGTCCCTCACGCAGCAGCCTGACACCGTCGATGCCGTAATAGGGATTGACCAGCGCCTGGGTCGCGATGCCGCCCAGGCGCGCGGCGATGTGCGGCACCCGGGCGCCGACGGCGAAGAATCGTGTTGCAACAGCGATACCGAACTGGCCGGTCGAGTTGTCGCGGGCGATGATCGACCAGGTCATCCTATCGTCCGGCCGCGTAGCCCTGCATGCCCCGGGGATTGGCGGCGGCGCGGCGGCGGCGGCCGACCTTGGAGGCGGCGGTGAGGCGGCCTTCCGACCAGTCCGGTCCGGTCTCCACGATATGCCCGCGCTTCTTCAGATTATCGACGGTCGCCTTCGACACCCGGTTCTCGACCACCATCACGCCGGGCCGCGCGGTACGCGGCCAGAACGAAATCGGGAAATGCTCGGAATGCCACGCCGGCGCGTCGATCGACTCCTGCAGGTTCAACTTCGCGTGGACGTGACGCAGGAAGAACTGCGTGGTCCACTGATCCTGCTGGTCGCCGCCGGGCGAACCCCAGGCGAGGTAGGGCTCGCCGTCGCGCAGCGCCATGGTCGGCGAGAGCGTGGTGCGCGGACGTTTGCCTGGCGCCAGCGATGCGGGATGGTTTTCCTCCAGCCAGAAAATCTGCGCGCGGCTGCCGAGGCAGAAACCGAGTTCCGGGATCACCGGCGAGGATTGCAGCCAGCCGCC
>DATNMT010000291.1:0-8989 GCA_035602495.1 Bradyrhizobium sp. | reverse complement strand
GATCGGTCGACGACGATCCGCTCGTCGGTCCACGACGTCGAGCGCACGTTGACGATCGCGATCCTGCTCGTGGTCATCGTCGTGTTCGTGTTCCTGCGCTCCGGGCGCGCGACCGCGATCCCCGGCGTCGTCGTGCCGCTCGCGCTCGTCGCCACGTTCGGCGTCATGTACCTGGCGGGCTACATGCTCGACAACCTGTCGCTGATGGCGCTGACGATCGGCACCGGCTTCGTCGTCGACGACGCCATCGTCATGATCGAGAACATCGTCCGCCACATGGAGAACGGCGAATCCGGGATGCAGGCATCGCTGAAGGGCGCCAGCGAAATCGGCTTCACCGTGATTTCGCTGACGGTATCGCTGATCGCCGTGTTCATTCCGCTGTTGTTCATGTCGGGGCTGGTCGGCCGCATGTTCCGCGAGTTCGCGCTGACCTTGACGATCGCGGTGGTGACATCGGCGATCGTCTCGCTGACGCTGACGCCGATGATGTGCTCGCGGCTGTTGAAGCACGCCGGCGAGGAGATCGCGGTCCCCGGCCTTGCCGCGATCAGCCGCTTCATCGACCGCATGGTCGATTTCTATCATCGCACGCTGTTGTGGGTGCTGGCGCGCCAGCGCGCGACCATGCTGGTCACTTTCGCCACGCTGGCGGCGACCCTGATCCTCTATGTGGTGGCGCCGAAGGGGTTTCTGCCGTTGCAGGACACCGCTTCCATCACCGCGGTGACCCAGGCCGGCCCCGACGTCTCCTTCGCGGAGATGCAGAACCGGCAAAGCGCGGCCGCCGACGCCATCAAGGCCGACCCGGATGTCACCGGCGTCGTCTCGGTGATCGGCGCGGGCTCGGTCAACCCGACCACCAATGTCGGCCGTCTGGTGATGACGCTGAAACCGCGCGGCGAACGCCGCGATGACGTCTCCGTCGTGATTACCCGGCTGAAGCAGCGGGTGGCCTCGATCCCGGGGATGACGATCTATTTCCAGCCGGTGCAGGACGTACAGATCTCGACCCAGTCCAGCCGCTCGCAATACCAGTACACGCTGACCGGCACCGACGCCGTGCTGGTGGGGCAGTGGGCCAACAAACTGGTCGCCGAGCTGCGCCGCGATCCGCTGTTCCGCGACGTCTCCTCGGAGGCCCAGGACGGCGGCTTGCGCGCGGCGCTCGACATCAATCGCCAGCGCGCCGGCCAGCTCGGCGTCAGCCTGCAGGCGGTGACGGACACGCTGAACGACGCCTTCGCGCAGCGGCAGATTTCGACCATTTACGGGCAGGCCAACCAGTACCGGGTGGTGCTGGAAGCGCTGCCGATGTACCAGCGCGATCCCTCGATTCTCTCCAAGCTCTATCTGCCCGGCGCGCTCGACGCCCAGGTGCCGATCTCGGCGGTGGCGACCCTGATCCGCACCACCGCGCCGTTGGCGATTTCGCATCAGGCGCAATTCCCGGCCGTCTCGCTCAGCTTCAACCTGGCGCCAGGCGCGGCGCTTGGCGATGCCGTCGACGCCGTCAAGACCATCGAAACGCGGATCGCCATGCCCGGCAGCATCGTCGGCATCTATGCCGGCGACGCCGCCGAGTTCTCGAAATCGCTGGCGGGACAGCCGTGGCTGATCCTGGCGGCGCTGGTCACCATCTACATCGTGCTCGGCGTGCTCTATGAGAGCTACATCCACCCGATCACCATTCTGTCGACGCTGCCGTCGGCCGGCGTCGGCGCCATCCTGGCGCTGATGCTGTTCGGGCAGGATCTCTCCGTCATCGGCCTGATCGGCATCATCCTGTTGATGGGCATCGTCAAGAAGAACGCCATCATGATGATCGACTTCGCGCTGGAGGCCGAGCGGCATCAGGGCATGTCGGCCTATGACGCCATCGTGCAGGCCTGCCTGCTGCGTTTCCGCCCGATCATGATGACGACGCTGGCCGCCCTGTTCGGCGCGCTGCCGCTGGCGGTCGAAAGCGGCACCGGCGCCGAGCTGCGGTTTCCGCTGGGCATCTCGATCATCGGCGGCCTGTTGCTGAGCCAGTTGCTGACGCTCTACACCACGCCCGTGATCTATCTCGCGCTCGACCGCATCAACCGCCGGATCGAGACCGCGTTGCCGCCGGTCGAACCTGAACTGCCGCCGGTCGCGGGAGCCACCGAGGGGATGCAGTAATGGCATCGGTCTCGATCTCGGAGCCCTTCATCCGCCGGCCGGTCGGCACCACATTGCTGGCGATCGGGCTGTTTCTGGTCGGCGTGGTGGCTTACGAATTCCTGCCCGTCGCCTCGGTTCCCAATGTCGACTTCCCCTCGATCCGGGTCAACGCGACGCGTCCGGGCGCCGACCCTTCGGTGATGGCGTCGACGGTGGCGGCGCCGCTGGAACGGCGGCTCGGCGAAATCGCGGGCATCGACCAGATCACCTCGACCAGCGGACTCGGCAGCACCAGCATCCAGCTGCAATTTTCGATCGGCCGCGACATCGACCGCGCCGCGCGCGACGTTCAGGCCGCGATCAACGCCTCGCTGGCCGATCTGCCGACCGATCTGCCGACCTTACCCAACTTCCGCAAGGCCAATACCGCGGCGGCGCCGGTGTTCGTGCTGGCGCTGACGTCGAAGACGATTCCCTCGAGCGCGCTCTATGACGTCGCGGACACCGTGATCGCGCAGCGCATTTCGCAGGTGCCCGGCGTCGGCGAGGTCACCGTCAGCGGCGCCGACCAGCCCGCGGTCCGCATCGCGCTCAACGTGGTCGCGCTCGCCAATGCCGGGATTGCGACCGACGACGTCAGGCAGGCGATCATCAACGCCAACCCGCTCGGCCCGGTCGGTATCTTCAATGGCGGCCGCCAGAGCGAGACGCTGTCGATCAACCGGCAGATGCGAACCGCGGCCGAGTTCCGCGACGTCCTGATCAAGAGCTCGAATGGCAATTTCGTGCGGCTCTCGGATGTCGCCGAGGTCGAGGATTCCGTGCGCAACAGCCGCTCGATCGCCTGGTTCAACAAGCAGCCGGCGGTGCTGATCCAGATCACCAAGCAGGGCGACGCCAACGTCATTGATACCGTCGACCGGGTCCGCGCGCTGCTTCCGGAGTTGAAGAAATGGATTCCGGGCGGGGTGGAGATTTCAACGCTGGTCGATCGCACCAGCACCATCCGCGCCAGCGTCCAGGACATGCAGCTGACGCTGCTGGCGACCGCCATCCTGGTCATGGTGGTGGTGTTCGCCTTTCTGCGCCGGATCACGCCGACGATCGCAGCCGGTGTTTCGGTGCCGCTGGCGCTGGCCGGAACCTGCGCCGGGATGTGGCTTGCCGGATTTTCGATCGACAATCTGTCACTGATGGCGCTGGCGATCTCGGTCGGCTTCGTGGTCGACGACGCCATCGTCATGATCGAGAACATGTACCGCAACCTCGAGCATGGCATGCGGCCTTATCGGGCGGCGCTTGAAGGCGCCAAGCAAATCGGGTTCACGGTGCTGTCGATCAGCCTGTCGCTGATCGCGGCCTTCACGCCGCTGATCTTCATGGACGGCGTCGTCGGCCGGCTGTTGCGTGAATTTTCGCTGACTCTGACCTTTGCCATCGTGGTCTCCACCGTGGTGTCGCTCACGATCACGCCGATGATTTGCGCGCATTACATCAAGGAGGCGACCTCCGGCAGCGCCTCCTGGTTCGACCGCGTCGTCGAAGGCACGTTGTCGCGCATGGTGGCGTTCTACGCGCGCACCCTGCACATCGTGCTCGGTTTTCCGCTGATGACGCTGATGGTGTTTTTCGCCACCATCGCGCTCACGGTAACGCTCTACATCAAGACCCCCAAGGGCTATTTCCCGGTCGACGATTCCGGCTTCGTGATCGGGGTGACGCGGGCATCCGCCGATATCTCGTTCCAGTCGATGCTCGGGCTTCAGCAGCGGCTCGCCGACATCGTGATGGCCGATCCGGCCGTCGCGGGGATCGGCTCGATTCTGGCCGGGGCAGGCGGCGCCGGCGGCGCCTCCAATCGCGGGCTGATGTTCATCAGCCTCAAACAGCCGGCCGAGCGCGCCGGATTGACCACGGCGCAGGCGATCGACCGGCTGCGCAAGAATCTCGGGATGGTCGCCGGTATCCGGCTGTTCATGTTCGCCGCGCAGGACGTCCGCACCGGCGGACGGCAAACCGACTCCGGGGACTACCAATACACGCTGTCGAGCACCGATCTCGATCTGTTGCAGAAATGGGCGCCGATCGTCGCCAAGCGGATGGAGACGGTTGAGGGCATCACCGATGTTTCCAGCGACCGCGATCCCGGCGGCTTGCAGCTGGCGCTGTCGATCGACCGGCAAAAAGCATCGACGCTTGGCGTCCGCGTCCAGGACATCGACAACGCGCTCAACAACGCGTTCTCGCAGCGCCAGATCTCGATCGTCTATACCCAGCGCAACCAGTACATGGTGGTGCTGGAGATCGATCCGAAATTCCAGAGCGATCCGGCCAACCTTGAGCATGTTTATGTCGCCGGCGCCAATGACGTGCAGGTGCCGCTATCGGCCGTGGTCCACTATCAACGCGGATTGTCGCCGCTGGCGGTGTTCCACTCGCAATCGTTTCCCTCCTCGACGGTGTCGTTCAATCTGCTTCCCGATGTGCCGCTCTCGATCGCGGCGGCCAATATCCAGCGCGCGGTCGACGAATTGCACATGCCCGAGAACATTCGCGGCAGTTTTGACGGCAACGCCGGCGATTTCAACAAATCCAGCGGACGGCAGCCGCTGCTGATCCTCGGCGCGCTGGTGGCGATGTATATCGTGCTCGGCGTGCTCTATGAGAGCCTCGCCCATCCCCTGACCATCATTTCGACGCTGCCGTCGGCCGGGCTCGGCGCGCTGTTGGCGCTGCAGGTGACCAATACGCCGCTGACGGTGATCGCCTTTGTCGGAATCATCCTGTTGATCGGCATCGTCAAGAAGAACGGCATCATGATGGTCGACTTTGCGCTCGATGCCGAGCGCAACCGCGGCCTGTCGTCGGCGGATGCCATTTTCGAAGCCTGCAGCGCCAGGTTCAGGCCCATTCTGATGACGACGATGGCGGCGCTGTTCGCCGGCATTCCGCTTGTGATCGCCACCGGGCCCGGCACCGAACTGCGCCGGCCGCTCGGCATCACCATCATCGGGGGCTTGCTCGTGTCGCAGATTTTGACGCTGTACACGACGCCGGTGATCTATCTCTTGATCGACCGGCTGCGGCGGCGATCCGAGCCGGTTGTGGCCGGCGCGCCCGCGGAATAGGCTTGACCGGGACTATCGTTGTTGAAGCGCGCCGCGGCGGGGCGTATAGCGAGCGCATGTCAAAACAATCCGAACCTGAAGCGGCCGCGACGGCGGAGGCCGCGCCCGACTGTCCGCATTGCCAAAAGCCGCTACCGCTGTGCATCTGCGACAGCATCACGCCGATCGACAACAGGACATCGCTGTTGATCCTGCAGCATCCGCAGGAGCAGGACAGGGCGCTCGGCACCGCGCGGCTGACAGCGCTGCATTTCAAGGACGCCGTGTTGAAAATCGGATTGTCGTGGCCGAGTCTTGCCAGGGCGCTGGGCCGGCCGGTCGCCGATCCCTCGCGCTGGGCGGTGCTCTATCTCGGTTCGGCCAAGGTCGCCGACCTCGACACCGACCGCGATATCGTCGCCATCAACCGCAAGGGCGAGATCGAGGACAACCAGCGCGCCGTCCTGAAAGACATCGAGGGCATCGTGCTGCTCGACGGCACCTGGAGCCAGGCCAAGGCGCTGTGGTGGCGCAATGCCTGGATGCTGAAATGCCAGCGCGTCATCCTCGGGCCCCGGCGGCCATCGCGCTACGGAAAACTGCGCCGCGAGCCGCGCCGGGACGGTCTCTCCACGATCGAGGCGGCGGCGATGCTGCTGGCAAGCCTGGAAAAGCGGCCAGACATCGCCGAGACGCTGCACGGCAGCTTCGAGCGGATGCTGGCGAAATATCGCGAGGCGCAGCTGGTGATGCCGGAACTTGCGCCCAGGCCGCGCCCGAAACGGGATTACCGGCGCCGCAAACGGGCTTGAGTGGGGCGGGCTTGCCCGAGGCTCGGTTGCCTATCCCTGAAGGGCCGTATAAGAGTTCGCCCCCATGGGGCCACGTGGCGGAGTGGTTACGCAACGGTCTGCAAAACCGTGTACACCAGTTCAATTCTGGTCGTGGCCTCCACGAAATCAATGACTTAGATGCCCGGCTCGTCAGCCACCAAATCTTCGAGAGCATTCCCCAGCCGCGGTGGCGTCTGGCCTCGGGTGGTATTGGCCGCGGGGCGGACCGTCGATTCTGGCGATCCGGGCGGCGCCGACCATTTTGCCGGGAAGTTGGATCTTCGATGGTGGCCGAATGTGCCACTTCACCCAATGGACATTTAGCGACTTCACAACGCAAGCGCTCCGCGACGACCTGCGCATGGTCCAAATCGGTTTTGGGCAGCAGCATCGCAAATTCTTCACCACCGATCCGAGCGAGCACGTCGCTCGTTCTCTTGCACTCACGGGCAAGATTGGCCACGTGCACGATCGCGCGGTCCAGACCTTCGTTGAGATTGGAGACGTCTCAGCGGCAGTTCGAAAAACCGGATCGGTTCATGCAGATCGCTCTCGGCTGCAGTTGTGCCAAGACCATCGCCAAAAGGATGAGCTGCAACTACGGCATGCTAGTCAAAGCGAAGCCGAGTGGCGGCTCGGATGTTCGTCGTCGTTCGCTTACGAAGGTCGTCGGCGTGTTCGGATCGTATCCAAGATGATCAGTTGACTTGCTCCATTTCCATCCGACGGGCGACCGGCTCACGGAGTGCGCTGACGGGGATCCCGGCGTCTGGTCTAACCTCTTGGTGAGGCTGCTGACGATCCATGCGACCCCGCAAGGACAAGGAGAGGGGGATCAGCCCGCCTCCGGAAGACCTGTCCTCGCCGCATCTTCTTGCAATCGCCGGGGATTATGGACTTGAGGCCATCGAGAACCATGCAATATTGACCAAGCTGTCGATCAATAGTGGTTCAGGCCACACGGGCCTGCGGACTTGCCCGGTTGTGTGATTTGGAAATTTACCTTTATTGATTTAGATCGTAAATCGGCCAAACGCCGATTTGGCAGACAACGGAAGAAGATAATGGCTCGATCCCGCGCCAAGGACTACGACGACAAACGTCAATTTATCCTGCACCGCTCGGCTCAGCTCTTCGCCGTATCGGGATACGTCGGGACATCGATGAACATGATCGCGGATGCCTGCCGCGTCTCGAAGGCGCTCCTCTATCATTACTATCCGGATAAGGAGGCGATCCTTTTCGACATCCTGTCCTCTCATCTCGAAAAGCTGGTCGGGGCCGTCCAGAAGGCCGACGCAGGAACTGCGAATCCCCAAGCTCGGTTCAAGACGATCGTCACGACCCTCCTCGAGCTGTACCGTCATGCCGATGCCGAGCATCAGGTGCAGATCGGAAGCCTCAAACTGTTACCGAAAGAAAAGCAGGAGCCCCTGCTCGCGAAGGAGAGGGTTCTCGTCAATATCCTTGCCGACGCGCTGGCCACAGCGCGGCCGAGCGTGAGCCACAAGCGCATCCTGAAGCCGCTCACCATGACGGTCTTCGGGATGCTGAATTGGCACTATCTCTGGTTCCGCGAAGGCGGCTCGATGACACGGGCCGAATATGCGGACTTCGTTACGCGCCTCGTGCTCGCCGGCGCCGCCGATGCGGCGGCGGCAGTATCCCGAGCGAACGGCAAGTCCAGGCCGGCGAGCAAAAGCCGTCAGAAGGAACTGCTCTAAGACGCTTTTCTCCCAGATCCGGACTGGCTTCACGACGTGGCCGCGCCTGCCGCGACGGCAACGTCGGCCGCGATACCGCGGTTCAGTTGCTGGGCGTCGACAAAAAGCTGTTGACCGAAAGCACGTCTCGCGGATGGAGGCTGCGCATAACGACGTTTCGTCGCAATGCTCTGCCGCACCATGGCGAGGTGGTGGTCGGTCTGGCGAAGGATGGCATCCGTGCCTGCCGCGTCCTGTACGTTGACGACGAGGCGGGCCGGCCTGGCTGGAGAGCAGATGTTCTTCTCCAGAAGCTGAGGCGCATCAGGTAATGCGCCTCGGCCGATTGTACCTAGCGATCCCACCCCACGTGCCTGCCGTCGCCGTCAGGTTTGACGCAAGTGAAACTCGATGCACTATTGCCGTTGCCTCCAGTGTACTTCGGCCATTGAGGGAACGGGCAGAGAGGTCGCGTAAAGGTCACCGTGCCAGCCGGGTTGAGTTTCGAAGCGATTAGGTTCGTCGGCGGGACGCCATTCTCCACCCAATTGGAGATCGGCGTCAGCAGATCGATGGTGTCGGCACCGGGGCCTCCGCCGCAGTGGTTGACGCCGGGTAGGGTGTACAGGCGCACATTGTCTCTGCCTCCAGCGTCAACGACATCCCGAAGGCGTTCGACGAACCGCACCGAATCGGCGGTCGGAACCAGCGGATCCTCGCCGCCGGTCCAGACGATCAGCTTGCCACCTTCGCTGACGTAGCTGGCGACGCCCTGCAACGGACCCGTCATGTCGTCAATCAAGCCAAATCGGTTCGAGATGAACGAGAAGTCCCTCTCCAGGTTGAAGCTCGAAATGGAAAAGGCCGGGTTGTTGTAAGCCATGGCCAGGAACCCTTGACCGAGCACTTGACCCCCTCCGACCACCGCGCTCAACCCGCTCACAAGGTTACCGAGGCCGTAAGGCGCTCCGATGACCTCATGATTGAGCAACAGATCGCTCTGCAGGGTCTTTACCGCCGTGACCTCTGTTGGCGTCAGGCATGATGGCGTATCGATGCCCGCTGGACACGCGAGCGCCGCCGGGTCGAAGTGGCACTTGCCTGGATTGGAAATGATGCCGTCGGCAATGCCGTCGAGAGCATCGCACTTTGCGACTTCCGCGTTGTAGAGCGCCGTCAGCTTCAGCGGGAAAGTTGC
>DATNMT010000264.1:0-7836 GCA_035602495.1 Bradyrhizobium sp. | reverse complement strand
CGAACCAGCCAGGTCGCATTTTGCAGGCAATCGCTGAAATAGGATTTGTCGCCGTCTTTGCGAATCGTCTTCGACAGTTCGGTGTAATAGGTCTGGTTGACCAGCACGCGCGGCAAGGTGTCGCTGTTGAGTTCGACGTGCCAGCCGCCGTCGGGCCCCGGCCGGACATAGACATCCGGCACCATGGTCTGCGTGCGCGTCGAGCCGAATTTCAGGCCCGGCTTCGGATCGAGACGGCGGATCTCGCCGATCATGTCGGTGATGTCTTCGTCGTCGACGCCGCAGAATTTGCGCAAGCTCGCGATATCGCGCTTGGCCAGGAGGTCGAGATGCTCGACCAGCGCCTGCATCGCGGGATCGTAGCGATTGAGCTCGCGCAGCTGGATCGCCAGGCACTCGCTCAAATTTCGCGCGCAGACGCCGGGCGGATCGAATTTCTGCAGGCAGGCGAGCACCGCCTCGACGTCGGCTTGCGGCGCCCCGAGCCGTTCCGCCGCCTGCCCCAGATCGGGCGGCAGGTAACCGGCCTCGTCCACGAGGTCGATCAAATATTGGCCGATCATGCGCTGCGCCGGATCGGTGAAAGCCACCGCCAGTTGCTCGGCGAGATGGCTGCCGAGCGTCACCTCGGCGGCGACAAAGGCTTCGAGGTTGTAAGCCTCATCATTGGAAGCGCCGCCACCCCATTCGGTATAGGCGGTGGGCGCCGCATCCTGCGCGGTGCGCGCGGCGGCCTCGGCCGGCTCCTCGGAAAACACGTTGTCGAGCGGGGTGTCGAGCGTCTGTTCGATCTCGGTACGGCTACCGAGGTCGCGATTGAGCCATTCTTCCTGGCCCGGCTCGAAACTGTCACTGGGCGAACCGCCGGCCATGTCGGACCGCTCGCTACCGGAATCGTCGCCGTAGGGGGCGGCCGAGTCGTCGGGTTCGGCATATTCGGACCGCTCCGGCGGCGGCTCGCCCGCCACCGGCGCCTCGGGGCCGTCGCTGGCCCGCTCCAGCAGCGGATTTCGCTCCAGCTCCTCCTCGACGAAGGCCGAGAGGTCGAGATTGGACAGTTGCAGCAGCTTGATCGCCTGCATCAGCTGCGGCGTCATCACCAGCGACTGCGATTGCCGGAACTCTAATCTCTGCGTCAGCGCCATGGAGGCAGGAACCGATCCCTAAAAGTTGGTCCGATTCTTGCTTAAACTAGTCCAGTGCCGATGTACACGGCTTGACGTATCCGAAAAATAGACTAGGGGGGCGGATTTTCCGGCAGGGTTAAAGTCGGAATTCCTCGCCAAGGTAGAGGCGGCGTACATCGGGATCGTTGACGATTTCGTCCGGACTGCCCTCGGTCAGGATCTCCCCGGCATAAACGATATAGGCGCGGTCGGTCAGCCCGAGCGTTTCCCGCACATTGTGATCGGTGATCAAGACGCCGATGCCGCGATTGGTGAGATGGCGGACGAGATCCTGAATATCGCCGACCGCGATCGGATCGATGCCGGCGAACGGTTCGTCGAGCAGCATGTAATTCGGGCGCGTGGCCAGGGCGCGCGCAATCTCGACGCGGCGCCGCTCGCCGCCTGAGAGCGCAATAGAAGGCGTCTTTCGCAAGCGCGCGATGTTGAATTCGTCGAGCAGCGAATTGAGTTCGGCCTCGCGTTTTTTCTTGGAGGGTTCGACGACCTCGAGCACGGCACGGATGTTCTGCTCCACCGTCAGCCCGCGAAAGATCGAGGCTTCCTGCGGCAAGTAGCCGATGCCTAATCTTGCGCGCTGATACATCGGCAGCTTGGTGACATCGTGGCCGTCGAGCTCGATGGCGCCGCGATCCGCCTTGATCAGGCCGGTGATCATGTAGAACACCGTGGTCTTGCCGGCGCCGTTCGGGCCGAGCAGACCCACCGCCTCACCGCGGCGGACATAGATGCTCACGCCACGAACCACCTGGCGGCTGCCAAAACTCTTTTCCACGCTATGCACAGCCAGATAGCCCGCCCGCGGCGCCAGCCGCGGGGCGGCAGCCGCGCCATTGGTCTTGCGGGGCTTCGGCTTTTCGGGCGGCTTTGCTCGCTCGGCCCGGGCTGGTTCCACTTGCAGCAAGGGAGCGTCGCGGGCAATCGGCGGCGCTTCGCGGACCGGGCTGGTGAGCATCTCGCCGATGCTGTCGCCAAGCGCGGTGATATCGGCGCGCGAGCGCGCAAACCCGGGCAGACTGCGCTTCACCGGGCGGCGACGGAACATGCCAAGTAAATCCACCATCCCCGCTTCGCTCAGCCTTTCACGGTGATCCCGCAACCCCGCCGCGGGCTATCGATTCGCTTGCGCGCAACATGAAGGAATGGGCGTCGCTTGCCCAGCGAAACACCTCAGGTTTCGAGGCACGGTATTTCACCCCCGGGCCCAGGCGTAGATACAGGGTCATGCCATGGGCTTCAACCTCGCTATCCCCGGATAGCGCACAAGTGATTGATATTATTTCGATTTACTTGGAGCACCGAGGGACGGCAACGGCATTCCCGAGCCGGGCGAGCCGGGACAACATCATTTCGATTTGGCTCCGTTGCCCGGCCCCGGCGGTGGGGTCGCCGGCGGCGGCGCCATGCCGGGGATCGCCGGACCACCCTGGCCTGACGATTGGAACAGGCCCTGTACCCGCCCTGAGTCCGATTCCACCCGCGACACGCCGGTCGTCATGTCCACCATCAGGCGATCGCCGCGCAGCACATTCTTGCCCTGGGTCAAAACGATCCCGCCGAGCATGGTGATCAGATTCGTCTTGGTGTCGAACACGGCGGTTTCCCCGGTCACCACCTGATCCTTCTGGGTGACGACCACGCTGCCCCGCGCTTCCAGCCGCTTGATCGACGAGCTGCCACCCGGACCGGGGGTCGCGGACTGCATCGGCGCCGATTTCGCGGCCTTGGAATTGGCGGGCGGGGCCGCGGCGGGAGCCGGCGTCGAATCATAGAACACAACGAGCGACTTCGACGTCATGGTGGTGTCGCCCTGGACCACCTTCACATTGCCGGAAAAGGTCGCTTCCTTCTTCTTGTCGCGCATCTCGAGTTCGGCCGCCTCGATCTGGATCGGCTGGTCGCGATTTTGCGAGAATCCCTGCATGGCGTTGGGCACGCCGTTGACCGCACTCTGGGCGCCAGCGTCACCCGAGGCCATCATCGCCAGCATGAAGCCGGCGGTGCAGGCGCCGTGCGCGATCCGCCTGAAATTGCTGCGCGAGGAAAACTTCATTTCGAAAATCATTTCGGGTTGGCGGTCTTGCCGGACCGCGTCTTGCCGTGATGCGCGGGGACGGGCTCGGGCTCAGGCTGGGTCTCCTGCGGCGGCAGGTTGTCGAGATTCATCACCACGTTGCCCTCGAAGCGGATCACCTCGCCGCCGCCAGTGATCCTGAGCCTGTCGGCGGTCAGCGTTCCGTTCAGCAATTTGACATCGACATGCTCATCCGACGTCACCGTGTTCTTGCCCATATCGACAAACGCCTGCGAAAGCCTTGCTTCATACCCGGTCGAGGTTTGCAGGAAGATATCCTTGTGCAGGTCCAGCAGCTGCTGCTTGTTGTCCATCCGGCCGTTGAGGGCATCGAGCGTGACGGTGGTCTGGTCTTCCGTCCGCAGCTTGGCGCGCAAATTCTTCAGGTCGACGTGATCGGGATCGGTAATGTCCTGGATTGCGGTTTTTGCCCACACCTCATAGGGCCGCTGGTCGGTCGTGTAACCGGCCATGTGCGGCGATTCCATTGTGATCTTGGTGCCGGAGACGACGAGGTTAGAGAGGTCGATCGGCAGCTTCGGCATCAGCATCCGGAACGGATTGAAGATCGACACCGAGACGATGCCGGCCATCGCCAGAATCACGGCCGCCGGGACCGCGACGCGCAGCGCCCGCACCATTCGGCTGTGGCGCGCCGCGATAGCGAAGCGCGCCTCCATTCCGGCCTGATAGGCTGGGTTCTGAACCGAATTCACCGCTGCTCCAACGCGCTGGCGTCACTCACCATTCTACCCGGCCCTGCCGGATTGTGCAGCCTGACCACGGGCTAGGAGTGTGACCGAAACGGGGCGATGTCGTTCCTGAACGTATCCTTCAGGAATGCGCAAAAATATCTTCGGTGTCCCAGCCCTGCAGGTCGAGCCTGGCCCGCGTCGGCAGGAATTCGAAACAGGCCTGCGCCAGCCCGAGGCGGTCCTCGCGCGCCAGCATGGCATCGAGGCGCTCGCGCAGGGCATGCAGATGCAGCACGTCGGAGGCCGCATAGGCCAGTTGCGCCTCGCTCAGCGCCTGCGCGCCCCAGTCGCTCGATTGCTGCTGCTTCGACAGATCGATGTTGAGCACCTCGCGCACCAGATCCTTCAGGCCGTGGCGGTCGGTGTAGGTGCGGGACAGCCTTGAAGCGATCTTGGTGCAGTAAACCGGCTGCGGCATCACGCCGAAGGCATTGTAGAGCGCGGCAATATCGAACCGCGCGAAATGAAAGATTTTCGTGACCTTCGGATTGGCCAGCAGCGCCTTCAGGTTCGGCGCGTCGCTGTGATCCATTCCGTATCCCCTGGGAATCTGCACCACATCGGCGCTGCCGTCGCCATTCGACATCTGCACCACGCAGAGCCGGTCGCGATGCGGATGCAGCCCCATGGTCTCGGTATCGATCGCCACCGAATCGGTATAGCGGGAAAGATCGGGCAAATCGCCGCGATGCAGGCGCACAGTCATGGTGTTTCAAACCTCGTCGAATCGACGGTCAATCTACCGTCCAAATCCCGATGAGGCGAGGGTTTGGCGCGTTTTTACGGGGTTTTGTTGGCGGCCGCCCGCTGCCACAGCAACGCCGCGGTGAGCACGATCAGGGCCAGCGCCGCGGGGTGAAAGGCGGGTGGCGTGACGCCGTTCAAGGACAGCACGGACATATCGAATACCGGCAGCGCCGCCGTTATCGTCACCAGAACGGCCAGAGGCTTCCATTGCCGCGCGAGCAGGAAGACCGCGCCCGCGACGACGATCACGAGGTTGCGCGACAAATACACCCGGTAGAACAGCGCGCCGGCGGAATCCGATACGGGTTCGCCGAACCGGCCTGAGGCCTGTTGCGGATCGATCAATCCGCGCAGCGAGAGCACCGCGAAGCCAAGCAGCAATAGCGTCGTCAAGACGATCGCCGCGACGTCGAGCGATCTCTTCATGTTGCCTCCTCCCTGAGCCAATCACGCAGGCCCGCTTATTTTGCGCGGAGCTGACCGATGGCGCTGAGCCAGTTTTCCATGTGGAAGGTTTTTGCGATCCGGCCGTCCCTGATCGTCTGGATATCGGCCGCCATGATCCGAAAACTCTTGCCGGAATACGGCGCGCCGAACAATTCGCCCGCGGGCGTGCCGGTCATCTCGCCGCGAACGATCACGCGGTCACCGGCAACCAGCATTTCCTTGATATCGAATTTCATGTCGGGAATCGTGTTGGCGAAATTCGTGACCACCTTGATCGAGGTCTCGCGGCCCCAGCATTCCCCCGGCAGATAGCCGGCGCAGGATTCGTAATCCTCGGTGAGGATCTGTTCCTGGATGGCCCTCACGTCACCGCGGCCGGCGATGTTGAACAGGCTATACCAGGGCGCGATCACGGCGCGGGCTTGGGCTTTGGTGAGGCTGGTCATGACGGTTTCCCGGCGGGTTGGATCGTCGTATGTATGTCAACCTACATATTATGAAGGTCGACATACCGATTTGCAACTGATATTTCCGAAGCATGGCAAAAGCATCTGATTCCAAAGAGAAAACCCTGGCGGCCGCGGCGAAGCTGTTTCGCCAGCAGGGCTACCATGGCACCGCGCTGCACGACATTTTGGAAGCCGGCGGCTCGCCGCGGGGTTCGCTTTATTTCCATTTTCCGGGCGGCAAGGAGGAAATCGGACAAGCCGCATTGACGCTCGCCGGCGAAGCCGTGCGCGCGGCCATCGCTAGCGCGGCCGACGCATCGGACAATGCCGAGAGCTTCCTGGTGCGGATCGTGCGCGGCATGGCGGCGGATCTGGAGCGTTCCGGCTTCAAGGAGGGTTGTCCGATCGCGACCAGCGCGCTGGAAACCTCCGCGCAATCCGAGGCGCTGGGTGCGGCGTCCCGCAACGCGTTCCAGAAATGGGAGCTCGAGATCAAACGCGGGTTGTTCCGTTTCGGCATGCCGGCGGGCGAAGCGGACCTCGCCGCCACCATGGTGCTGAGCCAGCTTGAGGGCGCACTGCTGCTGGCGCGCACCTATCGTAGCATCGAGCCGATCCATCGCGCCGAGCAAGCGGTGAAGCTGCTCGCGCGGGGAAGGGGATCGGAATGAAATTGGGTGATGGGCTTGGGCAAATTGGTGCCCAGGAAAGGACTCGAACCTTCACGGCCGTTAAGCCACTGGCACCTGAAGCCAGCGCGTCTACCAATTCCGCCACCTGGGCCCGGGCGGGTTAGTACGGATCGGTCGCACGCTTGTCAAATAGGCCAGGACCCGGTCGAAATCTATTTTTGCATCATGATGTCCGGGCAAACGTTTCTCGTTTGTCCCGAGGAAAGCCGGCGCCCACATCTGCGGATCATGCGCAAATGCGGCTGTACAGCTTTGACATGATGGCGTATCGCGGAACCGCTAAATATCCTCACCATCTCTTGAGTTTGACCCTGGGAAATGGACGCCATGGCATCGAATCTGGACACCCTCGTCACGGTTTTCGGCGGTTCGGGCTTTCTCGGGCGAAGCGTGGTGCGCGCGCTTGCCAAGCGCGATTACCGCATCCGGGTGGCGGTGCGGCGGCCGGAACTGGCCGGCCATCTGCAGCCGCTCGGCCGGGTCGGCCAGATCCACGCCGTGCAGGCCAATCTGCGCTATCCGGCGTCCGTCGAGGCCGCGATGCGCGACTCGCACGCCGCCATCAATCTGGTCGGGATCCTGGCCGAGAGCGGCGCGCAGACCTTTGACGCCGTGCAGGGCGCAGGCGCCGGCGTGGTGGCCCAGGCGGCGGCAGCCGCGGGCGCTGCCATGGTTCATGTCTCCGCCATCGGCGCCGACGAGAATTCGCCCTCGCGCTACGCCCGCGCCAAGGCCGCGGGCGAAAAGGCAGTCCTTTCGGCCGTGCCTTCGGCCACCATCCTGCGGCCGTCGGTGGTGTTCGGACCTGAAGACCAGTTCAGCAATCGCTTCGCGGCGTTGGCGCGGGTGTCGCCGGTGCTGCCGCTGATCGGCGGCGGACTGACAAAACTGCAGCCGGTCTATGTCGGCGATGTCGCTGCGGCGGTAGCCGATGCCGTCGACGGCAAGACCAGGCCGGGCGCGACCTATGAGCTCGGCGGCCCGGAAGTGCTGACGATGCGCGAGATCATCGAAATCATCCTCGCCATCATCGAACGCCAGCGCATGCTGGTCTCGCTGCCGTTCGGCCTGGCGAAATTGCAGGCGCTGTTCCTGCAGTTCGCGCCCGGCGTCTTCAAGCTGACGCCGGATCAGGTGGCGCTGCTGCGCAGCGACAATGTGGTGTCGGAAGCGGCGAAATCAGCCGGCCTCACGCTGGAGGGGCTCGGCGTGGTGCCGGATTCGCTGGAAGCGATCGCCCCGCAATATCTCTGGCGCTTCCGCAAGTCCGGGCAGTTTCAGCACAACGGCGCGTGATTTTTTATCACCGTCGTCCCGGACAAGTGAGCGCAGCGAACGCGATCCGGGACCCATATGTGGACGGCCCCCGTGCCACAAGAGTTTTTTGACGGTCTGACCGGATCGCTTGCATCCATATGTCCGGCCTGTTGATGCGGTCGGTGGACCGCTGGCCAAGATGGCTTCCGCGACGCGAGTTCCAAACAA
>DATNMT010000256.1:0-8042 GCA_035602495.1 Bradyrhizobium sp. | reverse complement strand
CCGGTGACGGTGCTGTCGCGCTGCCAGCGTTTTGACCTGCGCCGGGTCGAGGCCGAAGTGCTGATGGGCCATCTTGCCAATATCGCCGCCAAGGAGAACGTCGAGACGGAGCCGGAAGCGCTCGGCATCATCGCCCGCGCGGCGGAAGGCTCGGTGCGCGATTCGCTGTCGCTGTTCGATCAGGCGATCGCGCATGCGGCGGGCCCGGTGCGGGCCGACGCGGTGCGGCAGATGCTGGGGCTTGCCGATCGCACCCGGGTGATCGATCTGTTTGATTCTCTGGCGCGCGGCGATATCGCCAGCGCCTTCACGGAATTTCGCGAGCAGTATGACACCGGCGCCGATCCGATCGTGGTGCTGTCCGATCTCGCCGAATTCGTCAATTTCGTCACCCGCGTCAAGATCGTGCCGGCGACCGCCGACAATGTCGCGTTCGGCGAAACCGAGCGGCTGCGCGCGCGCGACTTCGCATCGAAGCTTTCGATGCGGGTGTTGTCGCGGATGTGGCAGATGCTCCTGAAGGGCATCACCGAGGCGCAGGCCGCGACGCGCCCGGCGGCGGCAGCCGAGATGGTGCTGGTGCGCATCGCCTATGTCGCGGACATGCCGACGCCGGACGAGGCGATCCGGATGATCGAACAGAACGGCGGCGCGTCGACGGTGATTGCCGCAAACGGGCCGGCGCGCGGCGCGCCGCCACCGGCCGCGTCTGCGATGCAATCCTCGCCCGCGCGCGCGACGGCCGCGCCACGGACCAGTGCCGAGCCTTCCGCGCGGGCGCAGATCGCCGCGCCGTCTCCGGAGGCGCAATCGTCGCCCACGCTCCGGATTGCAAGCTTTCCGGAACTGGTGGCGCTCGCCGGCGAGAGGCGCGATCTCATGACCAAGGCGGCGCTGGAGGCCGATGTCCGGCTGGTCCGCATCGAGGACGGCCGGCTCGAAGTGGCGCTGGAGCGCAGCGCGGCGCGGACGCTGATCAACGATCTCTCGCGCAAGCTGGAGCAATGGACCGGGCGGCGCTGGACCGTGATCGTCTCCAACGAAGCCGGCCAGCCGACGCTGCGGTCGCAGAACGAGGTCGCCAAAAACCAGCGCGAGCGCGCCGCCGAATCCGATCCCCGGGTGCAGGAGGTGCTGGCGCGATTTCCCGGCGCCAAGGTGGTCGAGGTACGCAAGCTTGCCGCGGAGCCGCCGGAATCCGATGCTAGCGGCGAGGAGCCGGCCGATCCACTCGACAGCGACGACCTCTAGCAATTCACAAGGAAGCATCGATGGCTGATTTTCTCGGCATGATGAAGCAGGCGGCGCAGCTGCAATCGAAGATGCAGGCGATGCAGGAAGAGCTCGGCCATGTCGAGGTCGAGGGCATCTCGGGCGGTGGCCTGGTCAGCGTGCGCATGACCGCGAAGATGGAAGTCAAGGCGGTCAAGATCGATCCTTCGCTGATCAAGCCGGACGAGCGCGAAATCCTCGAGGACCTGCTGGTGACCGCGCATAACGACGCCCGCCGCAAGGCGGAAATCGCCATGCAGGAGAAGATGCAGGCGCTGACCGGGGGTCTCGGCCTGCCGCCCGGCCTGGGCCTCACCTGAGATGCCCACTGCGGTCGCCGGTCCTGAAATCGAACGCCTGATCCAGCTGCTGGCGCGGCTGCCGGGGCTCGGTCCGCGTTCGGCGCGGCGCGCGGCGCTGCACCTGATCAAGAAGCGCGAAGCGCTGATGACGCCGCTCTCGGCCGCGCTGCAGGTGGCAATCGACAAGATCCAGGTCTGCAAGACCTGCGGCAATATCGACACCCAAAATCCCTGCACGGTGTGCACCGATCCGCGGCGCGATCCAGCGATCATCGTCGTGGTCGCCGACGTCGCCGACCTCTGGGCGCTGGAGCGCGCGCACGCCACCAACGGGCGCTATCACGTGCTCGGCGCGACGCTGTCGCCGCTCGACGGCGTCGGCCCGCAGGATCTGACCATCGACGCGCTGGTCAAGCGCGCGCACGATTCGGAGGTCACGGAAATCATTCTCGCGCTCAATGCGACCGTCGACGGCCAGACCACAGCGCATTACATCACCGACCTCCTGCAGGAGGCCGGCGTCAAGGTGACAAGGCTCGCCCACGGCGTGCCGGTCGGCGGCGAACTCGACTATCTCGACGAAGGCACGCTATCGGCCGCGATGCGGCAGCGGACCCTGTTCTAGCAACCCCACTCACGGAAACGATCGACATGACGAAACGACAATTCGCCAAACGGCTGGCTTTGGCCGCGGTCCTTGCGGGAACCTTCGCCGCGCCTGCCGCGCTGGCGCAGCAGGCCGAGCCGGCGCCGAAGGCGGGCAAGCCGATCAATGCCGGCGACGTGCTGTCGGGCGAGCTCAACGCGATGCGGGTCAAGGGCGGCAGGAAGGGCAAGCGGGTTGCGACCTATCAGCTCACCAGCGAGCCGCGCCGCCTGCCGCCGCCGAACGGGCTGTGCGGCCTGGAAACCGGGCCGGAGACGTTTCAGATCGTCACCAGCAGCGACGCCCAGGCGGCGCAGTTGAAGGGGTTCATCGGCAAGGAAGTCTCGCTGAAAGTCGACGAAGTCGCCTGCGCGCAGGACGCCGGCCAGATGAGCGAAGCCGTTGTCACCAAATGGAGCGTGGTGACAAAGCATTGAGTTGCGACCGCCACAAGAGACAGGACATCATGACCGATTATCGCAGCGTTAAAGCCGATTCCCTAACCAGCGTTGTCCGCAGCATCGTCAAGGCGGGGGGCTCTTCCGACCGCGAAGCCGGTCTGGTTGCCACCAACCTGGTCGAAGCCAACCTGAAGGGCCATGACTCGCACGGCGTAGGCATGGTGCCGCGCTACATCGACGCGATGAAGGAAGGCGGGCTCAAGGTCAACCAGCATGTCCGCGTGGTGATGGACGGCGGCGCGATGCTCACCCTCGACGGCAACGCCGGCTACGGCCAGGTGATGGGTTACGAGGCGATGGATTTGGGCGCCGAGCGCGCCAAACGCAACGGCGTGTGCGTGGTAGGTCTGTCCAACTCGCATCACATCGGCCGCATCGGCCACTGGGCCGAGCAGTGCGTCGGCCACGGCCTGGTGTCGATCCATTTCGTCAACGTGCTGGCGCGGCCGATCGTCTCTCCCTTCGGAGGCCGCGACGCGCGCCACGGCACCAACCCGTTTTGCGTTGGCATCCCGCGGCCCGGAAAAGACCCGATCGTGCTGGACTTCGCCACCAGCAAGATCGCCCAGGGCAAGACCCGGGTCGCCTACAACAAGGGCGAGCAGCTGGCCCCCAACATCATCATCGACGACCGCGGCAACCCCTCGACCGACCCGCGCTTTACGGTGGTCGAGCCTTCCGGCGCCATCCTGCCGTTCGGCGACCACAAGGGCTCCGGCCTCGCCTTGATCTGCGAACTCCTGGGCGGTGCGCTCTCGGGCGGCAAGACCTTGAGCGGTAAGACCGACGGCGGCCGCAAGGTGCTCAACGGCATGTTTTCGATTCTGATCGATCCCGCCAAGATGGGCACCGGCGACAACCTGGCGCGCGAGATGGAAAGTTTTGTGGCCTGGCACACCGCCTCGCCACCGGCCGAGGGCGTCGACCACGTGAAAATCGCCGGCGAGCCGGAGCGCGAGTGGAAAAAGCAGCGCCTCGCCGCGGGCATCCCGGTCGACCCCGCCACCTGGCAGGAGATCGTCGCCGCCGGCGCCAAGGTCGGGCTGGATCACGCAGCCATCGAGAAGCTGGCGACGTGAAGCTTGCTCAGCTGTCATCGCCCGGCTTGACCGGGCGATCCAGTACGCCGTGCCGGTTGAGTTCTTCCGCGCCGCCTATGGAATACTGGATCACCCGCCTTCGCGGGTGATGACAGCTGAGGTTTCCAACTCGGCGAAATGCCCGCGCCGCTGCAGCCAGGCCAACAGGATCAGGCTTGGCACCGCGACCACGACGCAGATCGCAAAGAACAGCGGCCAGCCGGTCGCCTTTGCCACAAAACCCGCGCCCGACGACAAATAAGTGCGGCCCACCGCGGCAAGTGCGGTGAGCAGCGCGTACTGCGTCGCGGTGTGCAACGGATTCCGGCATAGCGCCGAAAGATAGGCGACGAAGATCACGGTGCCGATGGCGCTGGTGAAATTTTCCGCCGTGATCGCAAATGCCAGCGCCCATTGGTTGACGCCGACCATGGCGAGCCACGAGAACGACAGGTTGGCTACGGCCTGCAGCGTGCCGCCGATCCACAGGCTGGCGGCCAGCGAATAGCGTCGCGCGACAAAACCGCCGGCGAAACCGCCGATCAGGGTGGCGGCGAGGCCAACGCCCTTGACGATGGCGGCATAGTCGTTGCGGGAAAAGCCGAGGTCGATCACGAACGGCGCGGTCATGGTGCCGGAAAACGCGTCGGTGAATTTGAACAGCACCACGAAGGCGAGGGCGGCGAACGCATCCCGGCGCACCAGGAATTCGGAGAACGCGCCGGCCGCGGCATGGATCACCCGCGTCAGCGCGCTCTCGGCGCTGGTCGCCGCCTCGGCGCGCGCCGATTGTTCGGGCTCGGTAGCGATCAGCGCCGTGACCGTGCCGATCAGCACCAGCGCCGCCATCGTCACATAGCCCCACATCCAGGCCGAGGTGCGCGCGATGCCGGTGCCTTCATAGGCGCTGACCAGGAACAGCGCGCCGGCGGTCGAAACCAGCATGCCGATCCGATAGGCCGCGACATAGGACGCCATGCCGGCAGCCTGTTCGCTCTCGGGCAGGCTTTCGACGCGGAATGCGTCGACCACGATGTCCTGCGTCGACGACATGGCGGCGACCAGCAGCGCTCCAAGCGCGACAAACAGCGGCGAGCGCGCGGGGTCGGTCAGCGCCAAGAGCAGGATGGCTGCGATCAGCAGCAGCTGCGAAAACACCAGCCAGCCGCGCCGGCGGCCGAAAGTACGCGTGAACAACGGCACATGCAGCGCATCGGTCAGCGGCGCCCACAGGAATTTCAGCGTGTAGGGCGTGCCGACCAGCGCGAACAGCCCGATGGTGCCGAGATCGACGCCGGATTCGCGCATCCACACCAGCAGCGTCGATCCCGACAGCGCCAACGGCAAGCCGGAGGAAAACCCCAGCAGCATCACGATCAGCACACGCCGCTGCAGATAAACGGCGAGGCTCTCGCGCCAGGTGGGGCGGGGCGCGGCGGGATTCTCGGTTGGGGAGGACGCGGCTTCGGGTGCGGTCATGAGTGGGTGTTAGCAGATTCGGGTGCGACAAATGACATCGTCATCGTCCGCGAAGGCGGACGATCCAGTACTCCGCGGCGTCTCGGCTCCATCGCAGGGGGCGCGGCGTACTGGATACCCCGCCTTCGTGGGGTATGACGGAGAAAGCGTGAGGGGCGCTTAAACGCTGCCAGCTATTCCTGAATAAAGATCATCCCAATTTGGATTGAGCTCCTCAATCAACCGAATTTTCCAGACCCGATTCCACTTCTTCAACCGCTTCTCGCGCCGGATCGCGTTTTCGGCATCATCGTACTGCTCGAAATAAACCAGTCTGTGGACCCCATACTTTTTCGTGAAGCCTTTCGCCAGTTTCAGTCTGTGCTCAGCGACGCGGCGAATGAGATCGTTGGTCACGCCGATGTAAAGCGTGCCGCCGATGCGGCTGGCGAGGATATAGACGTAGTAGCTGCGTGCCCCCATCGTCCGTCTCTGGGATACTGGGTCGCCCGGTCAAGCCGGGCGATGACACATTATATGTGATGACAGCATATGTGATGACAGCATATATGATGACAGCGGAGTATTACTCCCCCGCCAGCAGCTTGCGCGGCAGCGGGAAAAGCTCGGGTGCGCCTGATTTGACGAGGCGCGGGGGTTCCGGGGCTGGTTCCTTGCTGAAATCCAGCTCCTCGATCCGCCCCGCCCGCTTTTCGATCTTGTCGGCGGAGATCAGGATCTGGCGGACGTCCTCGTTGGCGTCGGAAAAGTGCTTCTGCAGTTTCAGCACGCGGTCGCGCAATCGCCCGAGGTCGTCGCCGAGGTTGAGCACTTCGGTGCGGATCTGGTCGGCGGCATCGCGCATCCGCGCGTCTTTCAGGATCTGCTGCATCACCTGGATCGCCAGCATCAACAGCGACGGCGACACCAGCACCACGCGGGCGCGGTAGGCCTTCTGGATCACGTCGTCAAAACCGTCGTGGATTTCGGCATAGACCGATTCCGACGGTACGAACATCAGCGCGGTATCCTGGGTCTCGCCGGCGATCAGGTATTTTTCCGCAATGTCATTGACATGCTTCATCACGTCATTGCGCAGCCGCTGCGTGGCGAACTTCTTTTCCTCGTCGGTGCGTGCGTCATGCAGCGCGGTCATCGCTTCCAGCGGAAATTTCGCGTCGATGCACAGCGGCCGCTGGTCGGGCAGGAACACCACGCAATCCGGCCGCTTGCCGGATGAAAGCGTGAACTGGAATTCGTAAGCGCCCTTCGGCATGCCGTCCTGGACGATCGCCTCCATCCGCGCCTGGCCGAACGCGCCGCGCGACTGCTTGTTGGCGAGCACGTCGCGCAGGGTCGTTACCTGCGAGGTGAGGTCGGTCAGGTTCTTGTGGGCGTTGTCGATGATGCCGAGCCGCTCATGCAGCACGCGCAAGCTATCCATGGTGTTGCGGGTGGTCTGCTCCATCGACTGGCCGACCCGATGGGTCACCGAATCGAGCCGCTCGCTGACCGCGCGGGCCATCTCGGCCTGGCGGCCGGCCAGGGCCTGCCCCATCGCGTCGACACGGCCGGTGGCCTCGCTCTGTGCCCGCAGCATTTCGTTCAGGCGATCTTCGAGCTCGTCGGCGCGCATCGCTTGCACCATCGCGAGCTCAGTGCCGCGGCGGCCGGACCGTGCGATCACGACGACAATGACGAGGAGCAGCAATAGCGCCAGCGCGCCGAAGCCGATCAGCGCCTGGCCGGTCCGAATCGGCAGGTCGCCGACCACAAAGAGAATCTCGTTCATGGCAGCCCTTGTAGCCGATTCGGCGGGGAACGCGAACGAAGAGAGAACATTTATGGTGAATGCCCGGTTAATTTTTATGGTTAATGCTTCGTTAAAATTCGCACCCGCCGTCGGGCAAACCGGGCGGTCCGGCAATTGACCCCGGCAAATCAACCGCTTAAATCGCCCGCGAGATATTTAGAGAAATCATGGCACTCCGAGAAATCATCATCCTGCCGGACAAGAAGTTGCGGCTGGTCTCCAGGCCGATCGAGAGGGTCACGCCGGAGATCCGCAAGCTCGCCGACGACATGTTCGAGACCATGTACGACGCGCCCGGGATCGGGCTCGCCGCCATCCAGGTCGCGCAGCCGCTGCGGCTGATCACCATGGATCTCGCCAAGAAGGAAGAGGACGGCGAGACCACGCCGCGGCCGCGTGTCTTCATCAATCCGGAGATTCTGTCATCGTCGCAGGAGATGTCGGTTTACGAGGAAGGCTGCCTGTCGATCCCGGAATATTACGAGGAGGTGGAGCGGCCGGCGAAAGTGCGGCTGCGCTTTACCGATCTCGACGGCAAGCTGTATGAGGAAGAGGCCGAGGGCCTGTTCGCCACCTGCATCCAGCACGAGATCGATCACCTCAACGGCGTGCTGTTCGTGGATTATCTGTCGAAGCTGAAGCGCGACCGCGTGCTGAAGAAATTCGCCAAAGCCGCCAAGCGCGCGGCGGAGTAGGGTTCTCAATTTTTTCATCATGGCCGGGCTTGTCCCGGCCATCCACGCCTTTGCTTGTCAACGGCGTCGCAAGACCGCGGATGCCGCCCGGGACAAGTCTTGGACAAGCCCGGGCATGACGGATAGAAATCGCTCAGGATACCGCTGCAACATGCCGCTCCGCTTGATCTTCATGGGCACGCCGGAATTCGCGGTGCCGACGCTGCTGGAACTGGTGGCCCATGGCCATGAGATCGTGGCGGTCTATACCCGTGCGGCGAAGCCCGCCGGGCGCGGCATGAAACTGCAGCCGACGCCGGTCGAGATGGAGGCCACA
>DATNMT010000248.1:0-16966 GCA_035602495.1 Bradyrhizobium sp. | reverse complement strand
TCATCGATTTGACGATGCCTTCATCGTTGAAGGCGACCTCGACATCGAAAATGCGGTCGGGGCCGTGCGCGTCGCCGCCGCCCATATTGTCCAGCCGGTCCTCGATCAGCCGCACCGGCCGACCGAGCCGCCGCGCCAGATGCGCCACCAGCACGGTCTGCTTGATGCCGCGCTTGACGCCATAGCTGCCGCCGACGTCGACGTCCTGATGCACGCGGACGCCGTTCGCCGGAATCCTGAGCGCACGCGCGATCTGGTCGGGATATTTCGGCATCTGGATCGAGGCCCAGACGTCGAGGATGTCGCGCCAGGGATCCCAGGACGCGACCACGCCAAAGGTCTCGATCGGGACCGTGGAGCTGCGCCCCCAGGTGACGCGGAACGAAAGCTGCCGCGGGCTCTCGGCGAAATGTTTCTCGACCTCGCCCCACACAAACGTGCGGTCGAGCAGCACGTTGGATCCGTGCGCGGGATGCACCGGCGGGCTATCCGGCCTCAGCGCCTCTTCCGCACCCAGCACGAAAGGCAGCGGCTCATAGTCGATATGGACTTTCTCGGCAGCGTCTTCGGCAAGCGCGCGGCTGTCGGCGACCACGGCCACCACCCACTCACCGGCGTAGCGCACCTGCCCCACCGCCAGCGGATGGCGCTTGACCAGCGGCGTATCAAGCCCGTTCATCAGCGGATCGGTCGCTGCGGCAAGCTCTTCGCCGGTCAGCACATAATGCACGCCCGGCATCGCCAGCGCCGCCGTCGCATCGATGGCCACGATACGCGCGGCGGGATGTTGCGAGGGCAGCACCGCGACATGCAGCATGCCTTCCAGCGCGACGTCGGCGACAAAGTGGCCGCGGCCCGCCACGAAGCGGCGATCCTCGCGGACCCTGCGATTGGTGGAGACGAAGCGGAAGTCGGCGGGATCGGCGCTCATTTCGCCTCCCCGACAGCTGCATCGGCCGGGCGCGGCGTGTTGGCATGGCGCAACCGCTCGGCGGCGAACTGGATGGCCTCGACGATCTGGCCGTAGCCGGTGCAGCGGCAGATGTTGCCGGAAATCGCCTCCACAATATCCTCGCGCGTCGGCGTCACCGTTTTTTGCAGCAGCGCGTGCGCCGAAAGAATCATGCCCGGCGTACAGTAGCCGCATTGCAGGCCATGGGTTTCGCAGAACGCATCCTGGATCACGCTAAGCTCGCCCGGCGCGGTCGCGATGCCTTCGATCGTGGTGATGTCGTAGCCGTCGGCCTGCACCGCAAACATCAGGCAGGAGCGCACCGGTTCGCCATCGACCAGCACCGTGCAGGCGCCGCAAACGCCATGCTCGCAACCGGCGTGGGTGCCGTTGAGCAGAAAGTTCTCGCGCAACGCGTCGAGCAGCGTCTTGCGCGGCTCGACATCGGCGGAACGGTTTTGGCCGTTGATGCGCAGGTCGACCTTCATCGCGCGCCTTTCGCAGGTTTCGCGGCCGCCTCATCGCGCGCCTGTTCGAGCGCGCGGATGCCGTGCGTCACCGCCACGCGGCGGCGATAGGCGGCGCTGGCGTGCAGATCGCTCATCGCCTCGATATCGGCGCAGGCGGATTTGATGGCCTCGCTTGCCGATGCGGCATCGAGCCTGGTTCCAACGAGCGAGGACACATCGAGCCGCAACGGCCGGTCGGCGACGCCGCCAAGGCCGAGCGCGATGTCGAGGCAATTTCCCTCATCATCCAGCGCGACCTGCGCCGCGGCGGCGACGAAGGCAAAATCCGAACGCCGCGCGCTGATCTCGAAAAAGCCCGTACCGATGCGCCGATGCGGCCAGACCGGAAACCGGATCGCGCGCACGCACTCGCCCTGGCCGATCGAGGTCACCATCGCTCCGATGAAGAAATCATCCGCTGGCATCGATCTCGGGCCGGCGGATGACGCGAGCATGATCTCGGCCCCCAGCGTCACTGCGGCGAGCGGGATTTCGGCGGACGGATCGGCGTTGGCGATCGAGCCACCGATGGTGCCGCGGTTGCGGGTCGGCGGATGCCCGACCCAGGGCAGCACCCGCGCCAGCATCGGCACCGAGGCGCGGATGACGGGATCGCGCTCGGCCTGCGCCTGACGCGTGGTGGCGCCGACGATGACCGCGCCTTGCGCTTCGGAAATTCCGGTAAGCTCCGGCAATCGCAGGATGTCGATCAGTTTGGCCGGCCGCGCCAGCCGCATCGCGAGCATCGGCACCAGGGTCTGCCCGCCGGCGATCAGCCGCGCATCCTCATCAGTGGCCAGGAATTCGCAGGCCTCGGCGAGCGAACCCGGTCTGACGTAATCGAAGGGAGCGGGTTTCATCCGCTAGCCCAGCCGCAAGGCGGCCAGCGCCGGCGACCGCACCGAAATGACCTGATGTTCGGGACGGCTTTTTGCCGCCTCGGCACTCCCGGTTTCAAGGATCAATACGCGCTCCCGTTCTTGACGGCAGCTTGTCAGAACCCGCCGCCTTGCGAGCGACGATAGAAGCCGGATGCGGAAAAATGTCAAATGGATCAGGACCCGCCCGTAAAACGCGCAATGTCGGAAGTCTTGGCAGTCTGTCCTTCCGGGATTCTCATTGCCGGCGCGCCTGCGTCCGCCGATGCTGCTTCAATTGCGCGATTGTGCTGCTGGAAAGTCCGATCTGCGATTGAACCGGTTTCAGCTGATCGATTCCGATTTCGTGTGACTTCGATGCATGTGCGAAGCTGGAAAGCCCTAATCGTAGGACGACGGTCCCGTGTCCCGATACGCCCAGCATCCCTCGCGCGGGAGGGCCACTTGTGTCTCGACCCCGATGCCGTGGCGGGCGGCGGTGCCGAGCTCGAGCACTTCGAGCCTTCGGCCGAACAGATCGATATCGTAGACGGTTTGCGTGCCCTGATAGCGGCGATCGACCACGCGCGCCGGAAACAGGTTGGCGCCGTCGCGGCCGCCGATGCCGATGTTTTCTGGCCGCAGCGCGATTCTTACCTTGTCGCCGGGATTAAGCGCCTGCAGCAGTGCCGCCTCGCCGCGCTGTCCCTCGCCGAAATCGACCACGCCAAAGGCGCCGTTGCGCTCGACCAGAGTGCCGGTGAGTTCGTTGGTGGCGCCGGTGAAATTGGCGACGAACAGGTCGGCGGGGCGGTTGTAGATCTGGTCCGGCGTGCCGATCTGCAACAGCTTGCCGTCGCGCATCACGCCGATGCGGTCGCCGAGCACCACCGCCTCGGCCTGGTCGTGGGTGACGTAAAGCGCGGTCATGCCGGTCTGCTTGAGGATGATCCGGAGATCGTCGCGCAGCCGCAAGCGCAGTTTGGCATCGAGGTTCGACAGCGGTTCATCGAGCAGCAGCAGTTGCGGCCGGTAGACGATGCTGCGCGCCAGCGCGACGCGCTGCATCTGGCCGCCCGACAGCGCCACCACCGCCCGGTCGGCATATTCCGACAAGCCTACCAGCTCCAGCACCTCGTCGACCTTGCGGTTGGCCTCGCCACGCGCGATGTCGCGATGCTTGAGCGGATAGACCACGTTCTGCCGCACGGTCATATGCGGCCATACCGCATAGGACTGGAATACCATGCCGAGGTCGCGCGCGCGCGGCGGCACCAGGATGCCCCGTTCGGGCGACGACACCACCCGGCCGCCGATGGCGATTTCGCCCGAGGTCGGGTGCTCCAGCCCGGCGACGCAGCGCAGGGTCGTGGTCTTGCCGCAGCCGGAGGGCCCGAGCAGCACCACGATCTCGCCGGCCGGCACGGCAAAGCTGACGCCGTCGATTGCCGGCCGGCCGATCGCAAACTGCTTGCGCAGGTCGGTTACTTCGAGCGTCGCCGTCATGAGCCTGCTTTCACACCGGCCGTCATTGCCGGTAGCCGAAGGTCTTGTCCCATTCGGCAACCCACGGCCCGTGCAGCTTCACATACTGGTCGAAGTTCGGGTACCAGACTTTTACGATTTTGGGATCGAAGCCCTCGGGATAGACCGGCGCCACTTTCAGCGAGGTCAGGTTGCCGAGTTCCTTGATCATGAAGGTTTGCCCCTCCTTCGACATGCACCAGTTGAGGAACAGCCTCGCGGCGTTGGGATGCGCCGCGGTTTTGGGAATTCCCGAGGCATAGGGATTGGCCGGCACGCCCTCGGGCGGGAAGATGGTCTTGAGCGGCGCGCCGTCCTTCTGCTTCGAAAAGACCGCGTTGTAAATCAAGGGACCGATCGCGATCTCGCCGCGCACCAGCGAATCCGACATCGGCGCGCCGGACGGATAAAGGATCGGATGGGTAGCGGCCTGCTTCGCCCAATAATCTTCCCCCAGCACCTGGCGCTCGAACATGATGCGGGTCCAGGTGGTGCCGCCGGACTGGGCGAACACCTGCCCGATCATCTTGTCGTATTCGGGCTTGGTCAGGTCCATCCAGGTCTTCGGCGGATTCTTGACGAGCTCGGTGTTGTAGGCGATCGACCAGACCACGGTGGCGCGCGGCCACAGTTTGGGGGAGATCAGCGCATCGGGATTGTAGTCGGCGGCGTTCGGCGGCGCGTAGTCCTGGAACAAATCGACCAGCGGCAGCATCAGCGCGCGGTCGGAATGATCGACGATATCGGCGATCAGCTTGCCGGCGGCGGCCTCGGTCCGGACGCGGGTGATGAGCTGGCCGCCGGGCGCGCGCACCATCTCGACCTTGATCTCCGGAAAGCGCTTGTTGAACTCCTTGATGACCTCCTGCTCGACCTCGGCGAAATTGGCGGTGTAATAGACGAGCTTGCCTTCCGCTTTCGCCGCCGCGATCAGTTCGGGCGAACCGAACTGCTCCTCCGCCCGTGCGGGCAGCGCGTTCAGCGCGACGCCGAGCCCGCCGATGCCGGCCAGCGCCGCGATGGCCACCGCGATTTTCCTGTTCATAGCCAATCCTCCCTTGTTCCTATCTTATTCGCTGCGCCACGCTGCCCTGCGCCGCGCTTCGCGACAGCCAGTTGGCGCCGCCGATCAAAACGCCAAGCAACACCGTCTGCACCAGGCTGAAGGCCGCGGTCTTGCCGATGTTTCCGCCCTCGTAGTAGTCGAGCAGCAACACCGACATCACCATGGTGTTGGAGGTGTAGAGAAACAGCGACGAGCCGAGTTCGCGGATCGACAGCACGAACAGCAGCGTCATCGAGGCGATCACGCCGGGCCGCGCCAACGGCAGCACGATGGTCCGGATCGTGCCGAGCATGCCCCGGCCGCAGACCCAGGCCGCTTCCTCCAGTTCGCGGTGGATCTGCAGGAACGAGGTCGACAGCGCCTTGACGGTATCGGGCATGAAGCGGGCGATGAAGGCCAGCGCCAGAATCCAGATGGTGCCGTAGAGCCCGCCGGGAATGCCGATCCAGGCCCACAAGTATGCGACGCCGATCACCAGCCCCGGTATCGCCACCGGCAACGTCGATACCACATCGATGCCGCGCCGGCCCGTGACACGGGTGCGGTGGATGGTGTAGCCGATCGCAAAGGCCAGCGTGCCGCCGACGATGGCGGTGATGATGCCGACCTCGATCGCATTGTAGATCGAGTTCATGGTCAGCGGATTGTCGAAGATGCTGTGGAAATGCATCAGCGAATATTGCCGCATGTCGAACAGGCTGGCGGCATCGCGGATGAACATGAATTTGCGGAACGCCGCCACGATCAGCGCCAGACTCGGCAGCACCACCACGACCAGCAAATAGACGACGCCGAGGCCGAAGGTGAACCAGCGCCACGGCCCGAGATCGAGATTGCGCGGCCGGAACGCCTTGCCGGCGACGGTAGTGTAGCTGCGTCCGCTCAGCACCTTCTGCTGCGCGAACACCAGAAATCCCGTGACCACCATCAGGATGATCGCCACCGCGGCCGCCGTGTTGTAGAGCGGCGGCGACCAGTTGGTGAGCTTGAAGATGTAGGTGGTGAGCACGGCAAGATTGGTCGGCGCGCCCAACACGGCGGGAATGCCGTAGATGCCGAGCATCACGATGAACGACAGCAGCATGCCGGAGACGATCGCCGGCATGATCAGCGGGAACGTCACCGAGAACAGGGTCGCGAACGCGCTGGCGCCGGAGATTTCCGCGGCCTCTTCCAGGCTTGGGTCCATGTTGCGCAGCGCCGAGGCGGTGAACATGTAGACATAGGGCGCGTAGTAGATGCCGAACACGAACACCAGGCCCCACAGCGAATAGAAATCGACGTGCCAGTCGAGGCCGGCCCATTTGAACAGGGTGTTGATCAGCCCGGTCTTGGGCGAGCCGAGGATGCTCCAGGCCACGCCCGCGACCAGCGGCGGCGCGAACAGCGGCAGGATGCTGGCAGCGGCAATGAATCCCTTGAACGGCGTGTTGGTGCGCACCACGATCCAGGAAAACAGCAGCCCGATCACCACCGCGATCAGGGTTCCGCCGCCGCAGGCGATCAGCGTGTTGAAAAGCGCCTCCGCCACGTTCGGGTTGGCCAGCACGGCGAGGAAATTGGTGATCGAAAGATGGGTCAGGCTGAAGCCGTCGACCACCGGATTGGTGTCGGTCAGCGCGCCGAGCAGCAGCGTGAGCACGGGGTAGATCACCAGGAATGTCAGGATCGCCAGCAGCAGCGCGACCCACAAGCCAGCCAACACGCGCCGGCGAATATCCTCAACGCCGCTGCGCGCACCGTCGGTGCGCCGGCCTGCCTGTCCGTTCAAAACGCGTTCCCCTTGGCCGGCGAGCGGCCTTCTTTATTCTTATGCGGCCAAGCCTAGTCGATGGCGCGGGCGGCGAAAAGTAGCAGAAAGTCGGTCGCCAGCCGAGGTCGCCGATGCCGCAGGGGCCGAATTCGGGCGTGAAACACAGGAATCCATTGCGTTATCGGATGTCCGCTTTGTTGCGGATTGCGGACCCAAATCGGACATCGCGCCACGTCCGTTTTGTGCCAACAGGCGACATTGCCTTGTCCAAAATAATTGAGGCCTACCAATAGTTTGTTTGTTTGTTTGTTTTCATCAATGAATCTTCGTCTGGATTTCATCAATGTTCTCGCGCCAATATGGAAGTCGGCGCGCGCGCCAAGCGCGCGCGCCGAAATCTTCAGCTCGATTTGCGAAGTGATCTGAAGCCCGCGCGAAGCTCTTCTGAAAGGAGCTTAGGCTGTTCCCAGGCTGCGAAGTGGCCGCCCTTGTCAAGCTTGTTATAATGAATGAGTTTGGGATACGCCCGCTCTGCCCAGCTCCGCGGGGCTGGATAGAGTTCGTCAGGGAAGACGCTCACGGCAACCGGGATGGAGACGCCTTTGACGCCGAAGAACGACGTGGACTTGTTCTCCCAGTAGAGACGGGCGCCAGAAAGCGCCGTGTTCGTCAACCAGGTGATTGTGATGTTGTCGAGGATGTCGTCGCGCGTGAGGCCTTCGGATTCTCCTTTAAAGACGCGTGAGATCATCTCGTAGCTGCGCGCGTCGTGATCAAGGAAATAAGCCGCCAAGCCGACGGGTGAGTCCGCGATTCCGTATAACGTCTGTGGTCGCAGCCCCATCTGGTACCCGTAGCCGATTCCCTTTTGATATACGAACTGCAAACGCTCGTAAGCGACCTCCTCATCGGCTGAGAGACCCGATGGCGCCGGCGCACCCGAAAAAGCCGCCTTGTCAATGTCCGCTGGAATCACGTTGGGCATGTTGGTGTGAATGCCGACCAATTCCGGAGGCGCCTGCACGCCCATTAGTTCGGTGATGATCGCGCCCCAATCGCCGCCTTGCGCCACGAACCTCGTGTACCCGAGGCGCTTCATGAGCTCCACCCAGCCACGGGCGATATGGGCCGGGTCCCAGCCGGTGGTCGTTGGCTTGCCGGAAAACCCGTAGCCGGGCATCGACGGGATCACGACGTGGAAAGCGTCCGATGCGCTTCCGCCGTACGCCGTCGGGTTGGTCAGCGGATCGACAATCTTCAGCTGCTCGACGACCGAGCCGGGCCATCCGTGCGTGACGATGAGCGGCAACGCACTTTCGTGTTTTGAACGGACGTGAAGGAAGTGAATGTCGAGCCCGTCAATCTCGGTGATAAAATTCGGCAAGGCCATTAGTCTCGCTTCACACTTGCGCCAGTCGTACTCGGTCGCCCAATAGGACGCCAGCGCCTGAATCGTCGCGAGCTGTACTCCTTGCGACGCATCTGTAACCGTCTCTCGTTCAGGCCACTTCGTCGCGTTGATGCGCCTGCGCAGATCGTCGACCGCCTCTTTCGAAGCAGTGAAGCGGAAGGGGCGGATCGCGGTGGGATCGGTCGCTGAGGACGGAAGCACCCTGGCTGCGCCTCCAGCCGCAGAAGCGGCAAGAACGGCGCCCGGCGTGTGTGACGAAAAAGTATTGTCGGACATGATCGCTCTCCTTGGTGGGAAAATGAGCAGACAATAGATTTTATTTCCAACGAGCACGTCATTGCGTCAATTATATGTGAGGGAGGGAACTAACGCTGTAGTACGGAAACGTTTTCACTCTGCTTACGCAACAACGACTTCCTGCGAGCTGCGGTTTGCAAAGCGTAACGTTACGTGACGCTGGATAAACTCATCACGCTTATGGTGAGCGGAGTTTGCACCAAATGTGATTGGGTCAACGCTGCTGACCCGCAGCGCCCGGATGCGACGTCCGCTTTGGGTTAAAATCGGAAAAGCTCAATGCGAGCCCCTGTTTTCCGGTTTGCCCCTGAAAGCCGATTGCGCAACGCAATCGCCATGTCCGCGAAGTGCCAGGAGCAAACATGGCATCGGATTTGGGGCTTTCGTCTCGCCAAGCGGCGCGTTCGCTGGTTACGATGCGATGAGTCGCTTCCGGCGAAACCTGGGCACGGGACACAGTCATGGGGATAAGAAGTCATACCGCCGCGCCCGCGGCAGCTCTTGCTTTCGGGCTTTGCCTTGCGCTGCCGGCTGCCGTCGCTATCGACGCGATCATCAACGCGGCCGCGTCCCTGGCCCCGGCGACAATCGGCTATTTCGGCTTCGTGTCCCCTGCCATGGGTCAGCCGGGCGCATTGACGCAAAAACAATCCGATGCACTCCATGCGTACGACAATGCACTGAACAATTTCCAGTCGATCCTGCGCCAGCGGCGCGCGCAGATCGATTCCAATCAAGCGCTGCCGAACTTGCCGGGACAGGCCCTCTACCTTGCGCGCAACAACATGATGAGCGCCTACAAGGACCTCACCGACGCGCTGCCGTCCAGAATCGGGCGGCCCAATAAATTCGCAATCCCTCCGGCGTATTTTGGCGCCGAAAATGAGCCGCTGATCGACGAGTACGGCAAGCTTTTCGACCTGATGGATGCGCCGCCCGCCAACGCACAGAAATCGGATACGCCATTCAAGGACGTCGTCGATCTGTCAATTGCCATTGCGCGAGCCAAGGGCCTTGACGCGACCAATGCCGAGGCGGCAGGCCGTATCAGCCTGGGGATGTTCTTTGCCGAGACGAATGGCAACCAAAACATAGGGAATGCGCGCTCGAACAAATACAAGGGAAGCTTTCAAACCGGCCCATCGGAAGATCAAAACGGCCGAAACAAGTGGTTCGCGATCAAACAATCGATCGCGGCCCTTGATGCCGCGGTGAGCCTTCGCGACGACAGGGAGGAGGCATGGGCTGGCAATCTGGATCATCGCTTCAACCACTGGACCGCGGTGCGCGACGGCCTCATGAGCGCGCACGCCGAGATCTTTCCGCAAATAACGGCGATCGTGAAAACACTTCCCGATCCGATCGATCAAATGAAGCTGTTCGAACTCATCCAGATCGTTCCCACGCCGACCAAGGCCGCACTCAGGTCGGGCAACCTGCTCAATTATCGAATTTCCGATCCGACCATCATGGGATATCTGCGCAACAACAGCATCTTCGCCTATGGACAGGCCGACAGGGCAAGGACATCCGCCACCATCCGTGAAATTCTCGATGCGATGTGGCTCTTCAATGCCAAATTTGAACGAGCGCTTTCCGAATTCGACAAGATCAAGGCGCGACAAAAGGGTTGAAGTCACGGCGCGATGACTGCCTATCGTTCAAAGGCCCGAGCCAGCCGGGCAATCGCCGGCGCAATGATCTGACGCGGATAGCCGCTGAAGCCCAGCATCAGCGCCGATTGCGGCGGTGCCTCGACATACAGACGGCTCATTGCACGGACGACGACGCCGTGTTCTCGCCCTGCCCGTTCGATCGTGACGTCCGATAGCCCTCGCCGCGTGTAGGCAACCAGATGCATGCCCTGGTCCGGCGGCTCGACGGTCAGGTGGTCGCCCACGCGGCGCCTGAGCGCGGTGACCAGCGCGTCCCGCTGGTTGCGGTACATCTCCCGCATTCTGCGGATGTGAGCCGCGAAATGTCCCTCTTCCATGAAGGCGGCGACGACTGCCTGGCAAAGGGTCGATGGCTGGCGGTCCATGAGATAGCGCGCGGTAACGAAGGCCCGTACCAGCGAAGGGGGCAACACGGCGTAGCCGAGCCGAAGTCCTGGAAAAAGCGCCTTGTTGAGGGTTCCGATGTAGATGACACGCTCGGCTTCATCGAGGCCCTGGAGCGAAGCGAGGGGCCGGCCGCCGTATCGGAATTCACTGGCGTAGTCGTCTTCGACGATCCAGCCGCCTGACTCTCGCGCCCAGCCAAGAAGTTCGAGGCGGCGCGCCATCGACAGGGCAACGCCTTTCGGAAACTGGTGCGAGGGCGTGATGAAAACGGCGCGCGCCTTTGGAGCGCGACGGATGCCTTCGGTGACGTTGACGCCATGCTGGTCGACCGGTACGGGGCAAACCTTCGCGCCCGCCGCGACGAGCGCAAGACGGGTCAAAGGGTAGCCTGGATCCTCGATCCAGACTTCCTTGTCAGGACCTTGCATGACGCGGGTAACGATATCGACGGCTTGCTGGGTGCCCGCGGTGATCACGACGTGTTCGGGCTCGCACCGCACCCCACGTGCGGCCTGAAGATAATCACAAACGGACTTGCGCAATTCCAGCATGCCGTGCGGGTCGCCATAGCCAAGGTGATGCCGCCCAAGGGACCGCAGCGTGCGCGCGCTAAGCTTGCGCCACAATTCGGCGGTGCGTGCGTCCACCAGCGTGCGCCCCAGATTGAAGGGGCGCTCGTCGCCTTGCTCCGTCACGTCGACGAAGCCGCCAAGGCCTCGGAAGGAGGCCGCCGTTTTGACGACTGATGCTGGCAATTTCTTGCGGCCATGAGCCGCTTCGAAAGGTTCAGGAAGATCGGGCGCAATGTAAGTCCCCGCGCCCTTCCTGCCGAAGGCATAGCCTTCAGCAAGAAGCTGTTCGAAAGCCGAGACGACCGCAGAGCGCGAAACACCGAGTTGCGCTGCGAGTTCGCGCGTCGACGGCAGCTTGGTCGCCGGACGAAGCGCTCCTGACAGGATTGCCGATCGTAACCGCAGGTAAATCTGGCGGAACACCGGCGCGTTTGCCGCGCGGTCTACCTCGAACGCATAAAGCTCTGCCCAGCTTTGTCTGCTCTTCACGGAAGTCTTTCGAAGCGTCTGTTTCTCGTCAAGGCAAGTGGTATGCCTCATTGGAGACAAGTGGATCTTTGCGCAAGACCACCTTTTTCCTATCCTGTTTCGGATAACAAGGGAACCCGGAATGCTCGTTCGTTCGAACGGCGACACGGAGTGCACCTGCCCATGAGCTCACCGCAAATCCGTCGCGCCGACCGAGCCATGCCGGTTGAACTTACGCTGGAGACGCTGGCACGAGGCTATAGCGGCCGTCTCGCGACAGTGAGCGAGGACGGTTTCCCCTATTGCATCCCGCTGCTGTATCTTTGGATCGACGGGGAAGTGTATTTGCACACCACGAGCGCAGGAGGACATTTGCGCGCCAACGTCCAGAGGGAGCCACGCGTCTGCTTTGAGATCGATGAGCAGGAAGGCGTCTTTGACTACGGCCGGTTTGAATGCGATTCGGGTCTCGCCTATCGAAGCGTGTGCCTGTTCGGCCGGATCCGGATCGTCGACGACAGGGAAATCAAACAGCGGTTCTGCGAAGCGTTAATGGCAAAATACGGCAAGCCGGAGACAAAGCGACCCAAGGGGTTCTTTCCGCGGATCGATGCCATCACCGTGTATGCTATCGCTGTTGAGCGGATGACCGGCAAGCAACAACCCCTGCCGCCGCTTTCCGAACAGTGGCCTGCGAAAGACAGGACGAAGACGCCAAATGCTTCATTGCCCGCGGATGATGTCTGATTGTCAGAACGGAGACGCGCTGCAAATTCCTGAACAGCGACCGCGGAGGTCAGGGGGCATGACCTGCCGAACGCGCAATTTATGCGTTCGTGCCTAACTCGCAATTTATTTCCAGCAATTTATGGTTCATAGTCCCCATTGACGCCGCCGCCGCCATGCTGTCATGACGCGCGAACAGAGATCGCTCTGGGGGAAATGGGATTGCTGTCATCAGGGAGAAAATTCGCGGGCTCGGGCTTTCGCGTTCGGCCCCACCGCCGCGCCCTCCTCGCCGCGATGGCGGCATTGGTGCTGCTGCCGATCGAGGCCAGCGATGCCGGCTGGCTGTCGGATGTCTTCAAAAGCTCGTCAAAGCAGGGCAAATCGCCAAAGCATGTCACCTCGGCAAAGCCAGCCACCCCGGCGAAGTCTGTTGCCTCGCCAAAGCCCCACACTGCAAACTCCCGCATTGCAAAGTCCCACACTGCAAAGCCCCACACCGTCAAGCTTGCCGCCCTCGGGCCGGCCGCCTTCAACCCTTCCGCTTTGAAGCCGGCCGCGACCATGTGCGATCCCGCGAAATTCCGGATCGTTCTGGATGTCGGACATACCGCCAAATCGGAAGGCGCGATCAGCGCCCGCAACGTCGCCGAGTTCGCCTTCAATCTGCGCCTGGCGCGGCAGATCGAGGAGAAATTGAAGGCCGAAGGTTTTGCCGAGACCAGGCTTCTGGTGACCGAGGGCAAGGCCAGGCCAAGCCTGGTCAGGCGCGTCGCCGCCGCCAACGCTCTGCACGCGGATCTCTTCCTGTCGATCCACCATGACTCCGTGCCCGACAAGTTCCTCGAGAACTGGGAATTCGACGGCAAGAAAAGCCATTTCAGCGACCGCTTCAGCGGTTATTCCGTGTTCGTCTCCCGCGACAATCCGGACTTCAGGACCAGCCTCGCGTTCGCCGAACTGGTGGCTAAGGAAATGAAGGCCGAGGGGCTGCAATATGCCCAGCAATATTCGCAAGCCATCATGGGTCGCTACCAGCACCCGCTCCTGAACAAGGAAACCGGGGTCTACAGCTACGATCAACTCGTCGTGCTGAGAACGACCCGGATGCCTGCCGTCCTGCTCGAGGCGGGCTCGATCATCAACCGCGACGAAGAGCTCAGGATGGATTCGCGGGAACGGCGGGACATCATCAGCAGCGGGGTCACAACAGCCGTGAAGGAATTCTGCGATCCTCGATGGGCCATCCTCGGTCCGCTTTGATGGCGCGCTAACCGCGTCACCTCGCATCCCTTTCCGGATTTTAACATTGATGCCGGCGACCTTTAAAGCGTTTTCGAGCGAAGTGGATACCGGTTCGCGTGAAGAAAACGCGTCAAAACAAGAATCTAGAGCTTCGGTTCTGATTCAATCAGAACCGAAGCTCTAGTATGCTCATCCGCACCGGCCTTGTCGTGATGATGATGCTGCCGGCCGCGGCCCTGGCAGGCTCCGCCCTGCCCCAGGGTTTTGTCTATCTGCGCGATATCGATCCGACGATCGTTCAAGACATTCGCTATGCCGGATCGCATAACTTCGTAGGCCGGCCGATAAAGGGCTACCTCGCCGCCGAGTGTATCCTCAGCGCATCAGCCGCAAACGCGCTTGCAACGGTGCAGAGGAAGCTGGCCGCCAAAAAACTCGCGCTGATCGTCTGGGATTGCTATCGGCCGAAGCGGGCCGTCGATGATTTTTACCGGTGGAGCAAAGATCCAACTCACACGGAAATGAAGACCGAGTTCTATCCGCGCACCGACAAGGCGATGCTGTTTGCGCTCGGCTATCTCGCCAGACGATCGGCTCACTCGCGGGGGAGCACGGTGGACCTGGGCATCGTCCCGGAGGCTTTTTCATCCGCCCCGCCGCCGAGTCCCCCGCAACCCCTCAAGCCCTGCACTGCGCCAAAGGGCGAAAGATTCGAGGATGGAACCATCGATCTTGGCACCGGCTATGACTGTCTGGACGTGCTGGCACATACGTCGAACGCGCTTGTCGGTGAGCCAGCGCTGCAGAACCGTCAAACGCTAAAATCCTGCATGAAGGGAGCCGGCTTTCGTCCCTATGCCAGGGAGTGGTGGCACTTCGAACTCGTCAATGAGCCATTCAGCTACGGTTTTGACTTCGAAATCTCGGCATCACCGTCATCGAACGAAGGGCCCGCGCGCAAACATTAGAAATGCTTCCAGTTCGGTGGCTTCATTCCTTCGATACCCATCATGTTGTGGAAGACAGCGATGGGTTTCGCGAAGAACTCAACCCATCCTGCGAGCTGTCACGCGCCGGTGACACGCCAGATCGCATCGCCGACATCGTCCGCCACCAGCAGCGAGCGGTCGGGACCGAGCGTTACCCCGACCGGGCGTCCATAGGACCATCGCTCGTCGGGAGCGAGGAAACCCGACAGGATATCGCGGGGCGGCCCGGACGGGCGGCCGTTCTCGAACGGCACGAACACGACCTTGTAGCCGCTCAGCGTGCTGCGATTCCAGGAGCCGTGCTGCCCGATGGCCATGCCGTCCGGAAAACCCGGCAGCGTGCCGGCCGGCAGCCAGCATAGACCGAGCGACGCGGTGTGCCCGCCGAGCGCGTAGTCCGGCGTGATCGCTTTGGCGACCGCGGCCGGATCCTGCGGCACCCGATCGTCCACCCTCTGTCCCCAGTAGCAATAGGGCCAGCCGTAGAAGCCTCCATCGCGGACCGAGGTCAGATAGTCCGGCGGTGTCTCGTCGCCGAGGCCCGTCGCGCTCGTTGACCACCGTCCAGAGCACGCCGGTCTGTGGCTCCCATGCGAGACCCACCGCGTTGCGCAGGCCGCCGGCAAAGATGCGGCTCGTGCCATCGGCCAGATCGAGTTCGTAGATGGCGGCGCGGCCTTGCTCCACTTCCATGCCGTAGTCGGCGATATTGGTGAGCGAGCCGACCCCGGCATAGAGTTTGCGGCCATCGGGGCTCGGCAGCAGGCTCCGGGTCCAATGCCCGCCGGGCTTGAAGACGGCAAGCTTCCGCCCAGGTGCGGTGATGCGTTCGGCGCCCGCCACATAGGGGAACGCCACTACGCCGTCGGTGTTGCCGACATAGAAGGTGTCGCCCAAAAGCGCCATGCCGAACGGCTGGTTCAGCCCCTCCATGAAAACTTTACGTTTTTCGGCGATGCCGTCGCCATCGGCGTCGCGCAGCAACGTGATGCGGTTCGCGCTTTCGCCAAGGGCGGCGGCACGTCTCATCGTCGCCTGCATCGCATAGCTGAACACGCTCCTGGTCGGTCCGGCGACCTGGTTCGACTCGGCAATCAGGACGTCGCCATTGGGCAACACCTCGATCCAGCGCGGATGTTGCAGGCCGGTCGCAAACGCATTCACCTTGAGCCCTGGCGCGGCAGTCGGAATCTGCCCGTCAGTCCACCCTCTGGCGGTCGGCATCTTGAGCGTCGGGATGGCGCCCTGCGGCTTCGCCTCCGGGACCACCGGTGTGCTGCCCCACGCCGGCTCGGGCGCTGCGCCCTGCAGCCGGCGCCACAGCAGCGCAGCGGCGCCGATCAGCGCGACTATTCGTGCAAAAATGCTGGACCAGCTCATATCATTCCCCTGTTCATCGCGCGGACACTATCCGACGCCAGCGCGCGTTGAAACCTTTGCGTTTCCTATGCCAGGGAATGGTGGCACTTCGAACTCGTCAATGAGCCATTCAGGCGCGACGGCTTTGACTTCGAGGTCTCGGCCGCGCCGGCACGCTGACATGATGCCGGCGTCGCGTCACGCCGGGACGCCGCCCGCAATCCTCCAAAGCGCCTGGCAAGTCCCTCGGCGGCGCGCAGCGCCGCGACCTAGATGCCGTAGACCGAGGATTTCGGCAGCGGGAAGACCGGCTCCCGCGTTTGGATATTGGTCGGCCAGACCACCGAGATATGCTCGCCGGCATTTTGCATCACCACCGGCGTCGAGCGTTCGTTCTGGCCCGAGAGCGGCGTGTCGGGCGGGAAGAATTTGACGCCATAGCCCTGAATGGTGCCGCCGGGCGGGATGTCGACGTCGAGCGCCGCCTGGCGAACCGCCTCCGGATCGAATCCGCCGTATTTCTCCTTGGCGACCGGCAGCACGTTGTTGAGCAGCACCCAGGTCTGATTGAAGCCCATCGAACAGTGCGGCGGAACGTCGGTGGCGCCGGTCTTCGCCTTGTAGCGTTCGATCATGGTCTTGGTGAGGTCGCCGATCCCCGGAGCAAGCTTGGCGGGGTCGAGCAATTGCGCCGGCACCGGATCGATATTGCAGAAATTGTCGATGTCCGGGCCGAAGCTTGTGCGCAACTTGTCGAGCTGGCTGTAGCCGGCGCCGGCGCCGAACAGCATCTTGAAATGCAGGCCGTTCTCGCGCGCCTGGCGCAGGAACAGCGTGATGTCGGGATTATATCCGGCGTGCGAGATCACGTCGGCGCGGGCGCGCTTGAGCTTGGTCACCAGCACGGAGAGGTCGGGAGCCGTGGCCGAATAGCCTTCTTTCAGCACGACCTGCAGTCCGGCCTCTTTCGAATAGGCCTCGTCGGCTGCGGCAACGCCGACGCCATAGGGGCCGTCCTCGTGAATCAGCGCGACCTTGACGTCCTTGGGCTCGATGCCGAGCTTTTCCTTGGCGTGCTCGGCCAGGAAGCTCGCAAAGGCCTGGCCGTACTGATCGGAGTGGATCTGCGCGCGGAAGACGTAATGCAGGTTCTTGTCCTTGAACACGGCGGTCGC
>DATNMT010000238.1:0-4668 GCA_035602495.1 Bradyrhizobium sp. | reverse complement strand
CCGGCCTCAACATCCCCGTCATCGTGCAGACGGCCCATGGCGGCATCGACAATGTGGTGTCGGCGATGCGCGCCGGGGCCCAGGATTTCGTGGTCAAGCCTGTCGGCATCGAGCGGCTGCAGGTGTCGCTGCGCAACGCGCTCAACGCCAGCGCGCTGAAAGGCGAACTGCAGCGCATACGCCACAGCCGCGAAGGCCGATTGACCTTTGCCGATATCATCACCCGCAGCGAAACCATGGCCGGCGTGCTGCGCACCGCGCAAAAGGCGGCCTCCTCCACCATTCCGGTGCTGATCGAAGGCGAATCCGGCGTCGGCAAGGAATTGTTCGCCCGCGCCATCCATGGCAGCGGCGAGCGCAAATCAAAACCGTTCGTTGCCGTCAATTGCGGCGCGATTCCCGACAATCTGGTGGAGTCGATCCTGTTCGGCCATGAGAAGGGCGCCTTCACCGGCGCCACCGAACGCCACACCGGCAAATTCGTCGAAGCTTCCGGCGGCACGCTGTTTCTCGACGAAGTTTCCGAATTGCCGCTGGCAGCACAGGTAAAACTGCTGCGCGCGCTGCAGGAAGGCGCAGTCGAGGCGGTCGGCGGGCGCAAGCCGGTGAAAGTCGACGTCCGCATCATTTCCGCGACCAATCGCAAACTGCTCGACCGCGTCAAAGGCGGACAATTTCGGGAAGATTTGTTCTACCGCCTTCACGTCCTGCCGCTGACGATCCCACCCTTGCGGGCACGCCGCGAGGACATCCCGCATCTCCTGCGCCACTTCCTGGCAAGATTTTGCGCCGAGGAAAATCGCCCCATTACCGGCATCAACGGCGAAGCAATGGCGCAACTTGCGCAACTCGAATGGCCCGGCAATATCCGCCAGCTCGAGAACGTGGTCTACCGCGCCGTGGTCATGAGCGACGGCGACCAGCTTGGCCTTGCCGATTTTCCGCTGGCCGCCGCCCAGTCGGCGACCGCCCCGGAGTCCCAAAGCCAGCACGGCGAGCCGCTAATCGTTCCGCCTGCTTTTCATTCAACCGCGCCTGCTATGGTTTCAGGTAACGATATACCTATTGCGCCGCTGCCGGCGGCCGGAATGCTGGCGATGTTGACAAGATCGGGCGAAATGCGGCCGCTGGAAGAAATGGAGACCGAAATCATCCGTTTCGCGATCTCGCATTATCGCGGACAGATGTCCGAGGTCGCGCGGCGCCTGAAAATCGGCCGCTCGACGCTTTACCGCAAGCTCGACGAGGCTGCTGATGATCCGGCGACCGGCGGCGCCGAGGAAGCCAACTAGCGCTGAATGGCGAGGATTGTGGCGCTCCGGTGTCCGAACCGCGAGGTCGAAGAGCATAGCTATTCCATAGCCTTTGAACCGTTGCTTGCAGGTGACAGACAAAAGGAAAAGCGCGTGCCAAAAGCGCGCAATCCGTTGCAAAGCGGCTCCTTTGAAGTCAGTTTGTCGTGAGGGGCCCCGCGTGGCGCTGGCTGCTTGAGGGGTGCATGTGTATCGTCTGCGTATGAATCGTGACGTGCAGGCGTACGAAGTAAGAAAAAATCTGGAGCGCGTTTCGGCTTGAACCAAACGTTAACGGCAAACGTTGACTGCGGAACTGACTGAAAATGGCGTTTCAAAAACCGACGAGGCCGGCGCTTTAGCGAAAGCTGTACGGACGAAACTGAGACTGTTCCATGCCGGAGCAGTTTTCGCCCAAGGGGTGCGACGATGCGAGACTGTTTGAAGAACCGTGCCGGGTTTGACCGCGTGCTGATGGCTGTGGCCGCGACCTTCCTCACGGTGTCCGCAACTTCCGCGTTGGCCCAGAACGATCCGCCCCGCAAGAGCGCCGCAGAACTCGCGATCGACGCGGCGATCCCGCGGCCCGAGCCGGCCAACGTCCCGCCCCCGACCATTAACGATTTCAAGATGGACACCACGGCGTCCACGCCCGACGCGGCGAAGATCGATGCGCCCAAAACGGAAGCTCCGAAGGCAGCGGAACAGGCGCCGGAGATCAAGCCAGCCAATGTCGCGACCGCGCCGGCCGCCGAACCGAGCAAGCCGGACGCCACCGCAGCCACCACCCCCGCATCGTCGGCTCCGGCTGCCGCAACCGCTACGCCGGCCGCCGAGCCTGCGAAGGAACCGGTCAAGGCCGCCAGCAATGTCGCGCCGGCGGATCAGCCGGTTGCCGACAAACTGCGAGATATGCTGGGCGGAAAATCGCTGCGCTATTTCGACCGCAAGGCGGAACGATCGGCGGTGGAGAAATTTTACACCGCGCGCGAATTTGCGCCGCTGTGGACCCAGGGCGGCACGCTCACCGAGAGCGGCAAAGGCGTCGTCGCGCGGCTGAAGGACGCTGCCTCCGAAGGCTTGAATGCGTCCGACTATCCGGTGCCGGATTTTGCCGCGGCGAGCTCTCCTGATGCGCTTGCAGAGGCCGATCTGAAACTGACCGCCAGCATGCTGGACTATGCGCGCCAGGCGCAGAGCGGCCGGATGCACTGGTCGCAGGTCTCGGCCGACATCCTGTATCCGGAACATCCGACCGATGCCAATGAAGTGCTGACCAACGTCACGACCGCCAAGGATGCCTCCGCGGCGCTCGACAGCTACAACCCGCCGCAGAAACTTTACCGGGAACTGAAGGCCAAGCTCGCCGAATTGCGCGGCCAGGGCGATGGACCGGTGATTCAGATCGCCGATGGTCCGGTGCTCAAATTCACCCCCGCACGCGGCAAGAAGCAGCCCGAGATCGTGATGGAAGATGAGCGTGTGCCGCAACTGCGCGCCAAGCTCGGGATTTCGGAAAACGCCGACGACACCCATTACGACGCCAAGGTCGCCGCAGCGGTGCGCAAATTCCAGGAAGGCGCCGATCTCAAGCCCACCGGCATTCTGGACGAGCGGACCGTCAAGGCCATCAACAGCCCGAAGCGCGACAGGCAGATCGACACCGTGCTCGTCAACATGGAACGCTGGCGCTGGCTGCCGCGCCAGCTCGGCGCGCCGGCGATCGGCAACGCCTATGTCATTCTCAACATCCCGGATTACACGCTGAAGGTGATGCAGAACGGCGCCCAGGTCTGGACCACCAAGGTGGTCACCGGACAGCCCGGAATTCACGCCACCCCGCTTTTGACCGAGACCATGAAGTTCATCACGGTCAATCCGACCTGGAACGTGCCGCCGTCGATCATCTACAACGAATACCTGCCGGCGCTTCAGCAGGATCCGACGGTGTTGCAGCGCATGGGGCTCAAGCTCGAGCGGGCGTCCGACGGCAGCATCCACATTTCGCAGCCGCCGGGCGAGGCCAATGCGCTCGGCCGCATCCGCTTCAACTTCCCGAACAAGTTCCTGGTCTATCAGCACGACACCCCGGACAAGAACTTGTTCAACAAGGATGAGCGCGCCTTCAGCCACGGCTGCATGCGGGTGCAGAACCCGGATCAATACGCCACAGTGCTGCTCAACATCACCGAGCCGAACGAGCACTACACGCCGGACAAGATCCGCGGCATGTACGGCCACAGCGAAATCGACCTCAAATTCCCGACCCCGATCCCGGTCAACATCACCTACCAGACGGCATTCGTGGACGACGCGGGCAAGCTGCAGTTCCGGAAGGATGTCTACGGCCGCGACGCCACGATGATCGCGTTGCTCAAGAACCGGAGCAGGGATCTGGAAAACGTGGTGGCGCATTCGCAGCCGAGCTACGCCCATCCGGTCGGAAGCCTTCCGGCCGGCGTCAGCTTTGCCAGCAACAACGGCTTCTCTTCAGGCCCGTCTTTCTTTGAGCGGCTGTTCGGACCGCCGACGCCCCCTGCTGCGATCCCGGGCCGCCGCCAGATGCGCCGGGCCGTCCCCCACTGATCTGTTCATTGGTGTGAGCGGCCGGATTTGAATTTCCTTGCAGAATCAGCGGCCTCGCCCTTCGGGCGGGGCCATCTGTATTAACCATTCTCCACCGGGCGTTAATCAGCGGGCACTTTTTCGCCACACTCGACGGGTTAGGTTAAGGCTGACTTGGGGGGTGGGAATTAAACTTCAATTAACCCACCCGAATTAAGACTGCGTTAACCCTCTTTCGCCACACGGGGTAGCGAAAGAGTTCTCTGATCGGTCGACTTCAGGGTGGGCTCATTTGTGCTGATTGGTCTCGCACGCCAATTCAATTCGCTGTCGCTACCGAAGGCCGGGTATCACCTCGGCCTGACATCGCTTTTGCTCCTGATGGGAGCCGGATCGGTGCACGACGCGACCGCGCTCAACGAAACCCGTACCCTTTCCTTCCACCACACCCACTCCGACGAAGACCTCACCGTCACCTTCAAGCGCGACGGCCGCTATGACGAAGAGGCGCTGAAACAGCTCAATCACTATCTCCGCGACTGGCGCAGCCAGGACCAGACCGTGATGGATCGTCATTTGTTCGACATCCTCTGGGAAGTCTATCGCGACGTCGACGGCAAGAAGCCGATCCAGATCATTTCCGCCTACCGCTCGCCTGCCACCAACGCCATGCTCCGCCGCCGTTCCTCCGGCGTGGCGCGCTTCAGCCAGCATATGCTCGGCCACGCCATGGATTTCTTCATTCCGGACGTGCCGCTCGAGCAGATTCGTTTCGCGGGCTTGCGCCTGCAGCGCGGCGGCGTCGGGTTCT
>DATNMT010000234.1:0-2832 GCA_035602495.1 Bradyrhizobium sp. | reverse complement strand
GGCCGATAATTCAGGCGCACGCCGTGTCATGTGCATCAAGGTGCTTGGGGGCTCCAAGCGCCGCTATGCCACCGTGGGCGACGTTATTGTCGTGTCGATCAAGGAAGCGATTCCGCGCGGCAAGGTGAAGAAGGGCGACGTCATGAAGGCGGTCGTGGTGCGGGTCCGCAAGGACATCCGCCGCGCCGACGGCTCCGTCATCCGCTTCGACCGCAACGCCGCCGTGCTGATCAACAACCAGTCGGAACCGGTCGGCACCCGCATCTTCGGGCCGGTGCCGCGCGAGCTGCGCGCCAAGAACCACATGAAGATCATCTCGCTTGCGCCGGAGGTGCTGTGATGGCTGCAAAGATCCGGAAAGGCGACAAGGTCATCGTGCTGAACGGTCGCGACAAGGGCCGCACCGGCGAGGTGTTCGAGGTGCGTCCCGACGACAACAAGGCGCTGGTCCGCGGCATCAACCTCGTCAAGCGTCACCAGAAGCAGACCCAGGCCCAGGAAGGCGGCATCATCTCCAAGGAGTCGCCGATCCATTTGTCCAACATCGCGATCGTCGGCAAGGACGGCAAGCCGACGCGGGTGGGATTCAAGATTCATGCGGATGGCAAGAAGGTACGCTTTGCCAAACGCTCGGGAGCAGAGATCGATGGCTGAGACCGCATACGTCCCGCGGCTGCGGGCGCAGTTCGACAAGGAAATCCGCGGCAAGCTGACCGAACAGTTCGGCTATGCCAACATCATGGAAGTGCCGCGGCTCGACAAGGTCGTGCTCAACATGGGCGTCGGCGAGGCCGTCAACGACCGCAAGAAGGCGGAACTGGCGGCAGCCGACCTGTCGCTGATCGCCGGCCAGAAGGCGATCGTGACCTATTCGCGAATCGCCATTGCAACCTACAAGCTGCGTGAAAACCAGCCGATCGGCTGCAAGGTGACGCTGCGCAAGGTCAAGATGTACGAGTTCATCGACCGTCTCGTGAACGTCGCGCTGCCGCGCGTGCGCGACTTCCGCGGGCTGAACCCGAAGAGCTTTGACGGCCGCGGCAACTATTCGCTCGGCATCAAGGAGCACATCATTTTCCCCGAAATCGACTTCGACAAGGCCGGGGAAACGTGGGGCATGGACGTCACGGTGTGCACCACGGCGCGCACCGACGACGAGGCGCGTGCCCTGTTGACCGCTTTCAATTTCCCGTTCCGGCAGTGAGACGCTGACCTAGCCTCTCAAACGCGGAAACCCAGGAGCCAAGCATGGCAAAGAAGAGTTCGATCGAGAAGAACAACCGCCGCAAGCGGATGAGCAAGAACGCCGCGCCAAAGCGCGCCAAGCTGAAGGCGATCATCGCCGACAAGAAGAAGCCGATGGAAGAGCGGTTCGCCGCGACCCTGAAGCTTGCCGAGATGCCGCGCAATTCATCGACCACCCGGATCCGCAACCGCTGCGAGATGACCGGCCGTCCGCGCTCGATCTATCGCAAGAACAAGCTTTCCCGCATCGCGCTGCGCGAACTCGGCTCCAAGGGCCTGGTTCCCGGGCTCGTGAAGTCGAGCTGGTAAGGAGGGTCGGACATGTCAACACACGATCCGATCAGCGATCTCATCACCCGCATCCGCAATGCCCAGATGCGCGCCAAGCCCAAGGTCTCGACCCCGGGCTCGAAGATGCGCGCCAATGTGCTCGAAGTGCTGAAGGCGGAAGGCTATATCCGCGGCTACGCCAGCGTCGAGCACGCCTCGGGCCGCAGCGAGCTCGAGATCGAGCTGAAATATTTCGACGGCGAGCCGGTGATTCGCGAGATCGAGCGGGTATCGAAGCCGGGGCGGCGGGTCTACGCCTCGGTGAAGAACCTGCCGCGCGTCAACAACGGGCTCGGCATTTCGGTGTTGTCGACGCCGAAGGGAATCATGGCCGACCACGAGGCGCGCGACGCCAATGTGGGCGGCGAAATTCTCTTCACGGTGTTCTGAGGAAGGATTGGTTATGTCACGTATCGGCAAGAAGCCTGTGACGGTTCCCTCGGGCGTTACCGCGACCGTCGAGGGACAGACCGTCAAGATGAAGGGGCCGAAGGGCCAGCTTCAGTTCGTCGTGCATGACGACGTCGAGGTGAAGTTCGAAAACGGCGCGGTCAAGGTTGCGCCCAGGGTCGAGACCAACCGCGCCCAGGCGCTGTACGGCACCGCGCGCGCGCAGATCGCCAATCTGGTGGCCGGCGTCACCAAGGGATTCGAGAAGAAGCTCGAGATCACCGGCGTCGGCTATCGTGCCGCGCTGCAGGGCAAGAACCTGCAGCTCGCGCTCGGCTACAGCCACGATGTGGTCTACGCGATCCCGGAAGGCATCACCATCACGGTGCCGAAGCCGACCGAAATCACCATCGTCGGCAACGACAGCCAGCGCGTCGGCCAGGTCGCCGCCGAGATCCGCAGCTACCGTCCGCCGGAACCCTACAAGGGCAAGGGCGTGAAATATTCAGATGAATTTATCTTCCGCAAGGAAGGCAAGAAGAAGTAACGGAGCCGGACATGTCGAGATTGAAGGTTACCAATGCCCGGCGCAAGCAACGCGTGCGGCTGTCGTTGCGCCGCACCGCCAGCGGCCGCCCGCGGCTGTCGGTGTTCCGCTCCTCGAAGCACATTTACGCCCAGGTCATCGACGACCTGAAGGGCGAGACGCTGGCGTCCGCTTCCTCGCTGGAGAAGGCGATGCGCGAGAGCGGCAATACCGGCGCCAACATCGACGCGGCGAAGGCGGTCGGCAAGCTGCTCGCGGAACGCGCGGTCAAGAACGGCGTCACCGAAGTGGTTTTCGACCGTGGCGGCTATCTCTATCAC
>DATNMT010000230.1:0-5199 GCA_035602495.1 Bradyrhizobium sp. | reverse complement strand
GGCGAAACGGCGAATCGCAACGCCGTTTCAATCCGCGCCGACCTCGATCCGGAGTTTCCGACGACGACAGCAGATCGCGTCCAGCTGCAGCAGGTCTTGATGAACCTCATGCTCAACGGCATCGAGGCGATGCAAGACAGGGGTGGCGAACTGACCGTCGCATCGAAGAGGACCGAGGATGGTCAACCATTGATTTCGGTGAGTGATACGGGCATCGGGCTTTCGATCGATGAAGCCGAGCGCATTTTCGAGGCATTCTTCACCACGAAACCGCAAGGCACCGGCATGGGACTGTCCATTAGTCGACGGATCATCGCGTCTCATGGCGGCGATTTGTGGGCGAGCCCCAACACGGGACGGGGTGCGACCTTTCAGTTCACGCTGCCCGTCGAGGCGACAGCGTCCTCAGCTGTGGCCGTCTGACGCGATGGTGACGAGTAGGCCGGACGAGCGAAGCGCAATCCGGGGCGGTAGATCGGCGGCTCGCGACTTTCCCGGATTTCGCTGCGCTCTATCCGGGCTACGAATTCGACGCGCTGCACAATGGACATGACGCGACGAAGGCTGACGGCAGATTAAAGCCGACCCATAAGTAGCAATACGACCAGGATGATCAGGATGATACCGACGATACCGATCCCACCGTGACCGTAGCCGTAGCCGTAGCCGCCGAAGCGGCCGCTGAAGCCGCCAAGCAGGAAGATGACGAGGATGATGATGAGTATGAGTCCCAGCGACATGGTCTGATTCCTTGTTGTGTTGGCGTGATCGCACCTTGGGGGATTCGATAATGGTGGGCTCTCGAACCGGAGTTAATCCCCACAAGTTAGCGGCCGCGATCTAAAGAATCCTCGTTAGCTCCAGCCGGTACAAATTCGTCCGTTCTGTCCCCTGGGCAGCCTGCCTTGCCGCTTGTTTCCGCCTTATCCACAATCGGTCAAAAAGAAACGGCCCCAGCTCGGGGGTACAGGCTGAGGCCGTCATTCCATCGGATGCTTGGGGGGCACCGCACATCCGGTAGCCCATCACCAAGCTCCCACGGCGACAATGGTTCCAAAGACTCGTGCCGTCACTTCACTGCTTGCAAGTCTTGTCAGCCGTCAAAGCTGTTTCAGCCGATGCCCTTGTCGAATGCGCAGCACCGACGACCTTCATGCTGCCGCCGGCAGCAGGCTGAGTCTCGACGATTTGACATTTCATCGTCGCGGTATCTTGAGCCAGGTAGAACGAGGAAGCAGCCGACGCCGGCGCTTGACCGACAGTTTTGGCCGGTTCAGCCGCGAAGGAAGGTGCAGCGAATGCGAGAACAGCGACCGTCGCTAAGAGAATTTTCGTCATGTTGGTCTACCGGTTGTCGTGCGTCCAGTATTGGACAGGGGGCAAATAGGGGTGGCCGGTAAAGGTTCCACCGACAGCGGATTTGTTTTTGCTCTCCAACAAAGATGGCAGTCCTTCTGCGCGCAAGGTCTGTCGTTTGGTCAATCTGCGCTTCCGCGAGAGGCGCTCGCGTCACGAGATTTAACGAGATTCACGGGTCGACTTCCGGAACGATCCGTCCGCGAGCCTATTGGCTTCCTGACACAGTCAATTTTTGGAGAAATGCCATGAACAATCTCGCGATCTCTCTAGCTGTCGGCGCAACTGCGCTTTTCGTGACGGCTGGTGCTTCCGCTGCCCCGCTTTCCGCCGACGTATCGGTCGTACCGCAGAGCAACATTCAACACGTTCGCATGGTTTGCAATGAAAACGGCCGTTGCTGGCGCGAGCGCGGCGAAAGCCGCGTCATCGTCCGTGAACCCCGAGATTCATACGGATACGCGCCTCGCGAGCGTTATATCGAGCGCCGGGGTTACGACGAAGAGCGAGGCGGAGGTATTGGTTTCCGAGCCCCGGGTGTGAGCGTCGGTATCGGCACCGACCGCTACTGAGCAAACTGAAGAAAAGGTCATCTGCAAAGAGGCCGCGGAGGAGTCCGCGGCTTTTTTGTGGTTACGCCTGGCGCACCTGGCTGACAAATGTGGTCTGCGGGTACCCATCGAGAGATTCCAAGCCACCCGGGACCGGCCCCAGCCGTGCCATCGCAGAAACCTTCAATTGGCAGGCAGCGTCCTAATTCATTAATTTTTTGAATAGTGAGCGATATTGACCACCTACTCCGGAACGCGCAAGCGCATGCTGGTTCCATCACCGCCCCGCCATGGGCAACCATCGGTGACAGAGAGTCGGTAGATGCTCCCGCCCTACGCAGGGAATCATCATGACCTCATCCCGACAATTCCTGACCGCGATTGAGCGCCCTCGCTGTTCCCGCTGCCAGACGCGGATGATGCTGGAACGCGTTTCACCGGGGCCAAGTGGCTTCGAACGCCGGTTGTTCGAATGCCCCAGGTGCGATCACGTCGAGACAAGCGTCATTGCATCGGACCCTCTCAAATCGAAAGTGGCCGGTTGGCTCGCCGGCGAACTCGGGATGCCAAACTGAGAGCCTAACCCCAGGGGGAGCAACACATGCTCGACACACAAAACCAGGGTCCGCAATGCACGGCTTGCGGTTCTCCGATGAGGTTGTCGGCGATTGAGCCGAGCGCATCGGGCCAGGACCTGCGAACGTTTACTTGCCCACGATGCAGAAGGGTTCAGCGGCACATCATCGAAAGCGCCGTGACTGAGGCCTGGTTGGCGCCAAAGAAGCTGCCGGCATCCTGATGGTGCTGGCGCGATCATCGGGCCTCAGACTGCAACCGACATAAAATTAACTTCGGTTAGTTCGCCACGCGCGCCAACTGCCGCCTTCCCGCGCCAGCCACCGGCGTCTGCGCGATCAACCGCTTCAATTCCGGAATGCACGAACCGCAGTTGGTGCCGGCCTTCAGTTGCACGCCGATCTCGGTGGCCGTCCCCGCTCCGGCTGCGATGGCGTCGCAAATGGGGGTGCGGCCGACGCCAAAACAGGCGCAGACAATGGGGCCTGCGCTGGCCAGCCCATCCGTCGACTTGCCCGACAGCAGCATCCGGCGCTGATCGTCGCTGAGGTGATCTGCGGCGAACAGGTTCTTCACCACATTCCAGTCGCCCGCATCCCGCGCCGGTCCGACGAACAGGCAGCTCTCGATCCGGTTTCCGGCAAACGACGCCGCACGGTAAACACCGCCGCCAAAATCCTTGTATTCGGCGAGATCCGGGCCCGCGATCGACCTCAGCCATTTTTGCCAGCTGGCGAGATCAGCATTGTCGGCGAACAAATAGCCGTAGCCGCCGGTCACGCTGACGCGCGTCCACCAGGCGTGATCGGGCAATGCCAGCTTGACCCGCGAAAGCGCAAAACCGCGAAACACATATTCGTACGGCACGATCGATGCCGGCGTCGCCTTGGCTTCGGGCTGACCGGAAAACGGATCGGTGAACGGGGCCGCCAGCGCGCCGACGCGCCCGTGAGAGGCGGTCTCCTCGCTCCAGTGGATCGACGCGAACAGCATGCCGCGCTGCTGCCGCTCGCTGACGGCGACTTTGAGGATGCATTGTCCGTAATCGGTGACCACCCGCGCGAAACGGTCGTCGGTGACGCCGAACCTGATCGCATCGTCGGGATGAATTTCGACGAACGGCTCCGGCAGATGCTGGCCCAGCCGCGGGCTTAGGCCGCTGCGGGTCATGGTGTGCCATTGATCCCGGATCCGCCCCGTATTCAGCCGCAGCGGCCGCCCCGCATTGGTCTCGGTTCGCAACGCCGGAATTTCCGGCGCGATGAAGCGGGCCTTGCTATCGTTGGCAAAAAACCCGCCATCGGCGAACAGCCGCTGTTGCGGCTGGATGTCGCCGAGCCGCATCGGCCATAGCACTGGCGCCATCGCATCGAATCCCTGATCCGACAGCGACTGCAGCGCGCCGATATCGAAATCGCGGCCGCCGTTGTTCTCGAACGCCGACAGGGCGGCATGTTCGCGGAACACATCCGCGGCTGAACTGAAATCGAAGGCCGCGCCAAACCCGAGGCGCTTTGCGACCTCGCTGACGATCCACCAATCCGGTTTTGCCTCGCCTGCGGGTTCGAGGAACGCGCGCTGCCGCGAGATGCGCCGCTCGGAATTGGTCACGGTGCCGGATTTCTCGCCCCAGGCCTGCGCCGGCAGCAGCACGTGCGCACCCGCTTTCACGGTGTCGTTGGAACGCACGTTCTCCGAGACCACGAACAATTCGAGCTTCTTCAGCGCGGTGCGCGCCACGTCGGCGTCGGGCAGCGACACCGCCGGGTTGGTGCCCATCACCCACAGCGCCTTGATCTCGCCGCGCGCGATCGCCTCGAACATCTGGACCGCTTTCAGTCCCTCGTGGGTGGCGATGCGCGGCGCCTTCCAGAACCGGCGCACGCGGTCGATGTCCGGCGGGGTGAACGCCATATGGGCGGCGAGCTGGTTGGCGAGCCCGCCGACCTCGCGTCCGCCCATCGCATTGGGCTGTCCGGTCAGCGAGAACGGCGAGGCGCCCGCCTTGCCGATCCGCCCGGTCGCAAGATGGCAATTGATGATGGCGTTGACCTTGTCGGTGCCCTGCGCCGACTGGTTGACGCCTTGCGAAAACAAGGTGACCACGCGCGGCGTGTTCCTGAACATCTGGAAGAAGTCGGCGACATCGGGCTCGGACAGGCCGGTCGCCAGCGCGGTCGCGCCGACGCTGCCGGCGATGCCGCGCCCGCGCGCCAGCGCCTCGTCGAAGCCGGACGTGTGACGCTCGATGTAGCCGCGATCGAGCGCGCCGCTATCCGCGAGATGCACCAATAGCCCCGCGAACAGCGCGGTGTCGGTGCCGGGCTTCAGCCCCAGGAACAGGTCGGCATCGCCAGCGCTATCGGTGCGGCGCGGATCGATCACCACGATGCGCGCGCCGCGCGTCTGCTTGTTGGCGAGCATGCGCTGGAACAGCACCGGATGGCACCAGGCCGCGTTCGAGCCGACCAGCACCAGGAGATCGGCGGCGTCGAGATCCTCATAGCAGCCCGGCACGGTGTCGGCGCCGAAGGCGCGGCGGTGGCCCGCGACCGTGGACGCCATGCACAGCCGCGAATTGGTGTCGACATTGGCGCTGCCGATGAAGCCCTTCATCAGCTTGTTGGCGACGTAGTAATCCTCGGTCAGCAATTGCCCGGACAGATAAAACGCCACTGCGCCGGGGCCGTCGCGCTTGACGATATGGGCAAATCGA
>DATNMT010000225.1:0-3021 GCA_035602495.1 Bradyrhizobium sp. | reverse complement strand
AATCGTCCGACGGCAGCGGCAGCACGCCCGGCATCTTGTAGGATGCGTCGATGATCTTGATCCTGGGATCGTCAACCCGCGCGGCAAGCCAGTCGGTGGAGACAAGCGGATCGTCGTTGGGTGGCATGGGAATATCCTTTTGTCATTCCGGGATGCGTGCGAAGCGCGCAGACCCGGAATCCAGAAGTTATTACGGCGAGATTCCGGGTTCGCGCTGGCGCGCGCCCCGGAATGACGAAACGAATACTACCCCTTCCCCGGCTTCGGCTCGACCTTCTCGACCGGGCCGCCGGCGTCGCGCCAGGCGGCAAAACCGCCGCCGATATGGGCGACCGGCTTCAGCCCCATGTCCTGCGCGGTTTTCGCCGCCAAGGCCGAGCGCATGCCGCCGGCACAATGAAAGATGAACTTCTTTTCCTGCTGAAAAATCGGCTTGGCATAGGGGCTCGCCGGATCGATCCAGAATTCCAGCATGCCGCGGGTGCAGGAGAACGCGCCGGGAATTCTTCCCTCGCGCTCGATCTCGCGGGGATCGCGGATATCGACGATCACGACATCGTCGCTCTGGGCGGCCGCGATGGCTTGCACAGCACTTACCGTTTCGATCTGCGCATTGGCCTCGTCGATCAGCGATTTGATGCCGCGGTGGATGGTCTGGGGCATTTTATCATACCTCCCAATTCGTCATTCCGGGGCAATGCGCAGCATCGAACCCGGAATGACGACGATTACCGCACCAGTTCCTTCATCGCGCCTTCCAGGCCTTCGATCGTGATCGGGTACATGCGATCCGAAAACAGCCGGCGAATGATGGTGGTCGATTCCGAATAGTCCCAGTGCCGCTGCGCCACCGGATTGAGCCACACCGCGTGCGGGTAGGTGCGCGTGATGCGTTCGAGCCAGACCGACCCGGCCTCTTCATTGACATGCTCGACCGAGCCGCCGGGCACCATGATTTCGTACGGGCTCATCGAGGCGTCGCCGACGAACACCACCTTGTAGTCGTGCGGATATTTGTGCAGCACGTCCCAGGTCGGCGTGCGGTCGGTGAAGCGGCGGCGGTTCTGCTTCCACACGCCCTCATAAAGGCAGTTGTGGAAGTAGAAATATTCCATGTGCTTGAATTCGGTCTTCGCCGCCGAGAACAGTTCCTCGACCTGCTCGATATGCGAATCCATCGAGCCGCCGATGTCGAAAAACACCAATACCTTGACCGCGTTGCGCCGCTCGGGGCGCATCACGACGTCGAGATAGCCGTGATTGGCGGTCTCCCTGATCGTGGTGTCGAGGTCGAGTTCGTCGGGCGCGCCGGTGCGGGCGAATTTGCGCAGCCGCCGCAGCGCGATCTTGATGTTGCGGATGCCGAGTTCGACATTGCCGTCGAGATCCTTGAACTCGCGGCGGTCCCATACCTTGACCGCGCGATTGTTGCGGTTTTTCTCCTGGCCGATGCGGACGCCCTCGGGATTGTAGCCATGCGCGCCGAACGGCGAGGTCCCCGCCGTGCCGATCCACTTGTTGCCGCCCTGATGCCGGCCCTTCTGCTCCTTCAGGCGCTGGCGCAGGGTCTCCATGAGCTTGTCCCAGCCCATCGCCTCGATCTGCTTTTTCTCTTCCTCGGTGAGGTATTTCTCGGCGAGCTTCTTCAGCCATTCGGCCGGAATATCCGCCTTCTCCATGGCGTCGAGCAGGCTTTCCAGCCCCTTGAACACGGTGCCGAACACGCGATCGAACTTGTCGAGGTTACGCTCGTCCTTGACCAGCGAGGCGCGCGACAGATAGTAGAAATTCTCCACCGTCTGCTCGGCGAGGTCGGCGTTGAGCGCTTCCATCAGGGTCAGGTACTCGCGCAAGGTGACCGGCACCTGCGCGTCGCGGAGCGATGTGAAGAACCGCAAGAACATACGTCACAGATTGCCCGCTGCACCGTGGACGTCAAGGGCTTGTGCCGCAACGCTGGGCAGCCTTGCCGGCAAAAGACTGGCGCCGCAGCCTAGACCTGCCGGGTTTTTCAACTAGAATTGGGCGATCGGGGCTTTGTAACGGGGCATCATCGATGGGTATTATATGGGTATCATAGAGGCACTCGTGATTGGCGCGACCGCCGGCTGGCTGGCCGGGCTGATCGTGCGCGGCGCCGGCTTCGGGCTGATCGGCAACATCGTGATCGGCATCATCGGCGCGTCGCAAGCTGGCTGTTGCCGCAGCTGGGCGTCAGCCTCGGCGGCAGCGCGTTTCGCGACATCATCAACGCCACCATCGGCGGCATTATCATTCTCGTCATCCTCTCGTTGATCAAACGCGTTTGACCAATCGCTTCACCCCCCTTCATTCCGATAACGACCGCCGGGCCGGCGGTCGTTTCCTGTCACGTCGTGGCGCACCCTCGCGCTCAAGAACGAACAACAAGGCACCTGCTCGATGAAATTTACCGGTACCAAGGACTACGTCGCCACCGACGACCTCAAGATCGCGGTCAACGCCTCGATCGTGCTCGAGCGCCCGCTCCTGATCAAGGGCGAGCCCGGCACCGGCAAGACCGTGCTGGCCGAGGAAGTCGCCAAGGCGATCGGCGCGCCGCTCTTGACCTGGCACATCAAGTCCACCACCAAGGCGCAGCAGGGCCTCTACGAATACGACGCGGTGTGGCGCCTGCGCGACAGCCAGCTCGGCGACGCCAGGGTTTCCGACATCTCAAACTACATCAAGCGCGGAAAATTGTGGGAGGCTTTCACCCACGAGAAGCGCCCGGTGCTGCTGATCGACGAAATCGACAAGGCCGATATCGAATTTCCCAACGATCTTCTACTCGAACTCGATCGCATGGAATTCTTCGTCTACGAGACCGGCGAGAACATCAAGGCAAAGCTGCGCCCGATCGTGATGATCACTTCCAACAACGAGAAGGAATTGCCGGACGCGTTCCTGCGGCGCTGTTTCTTCCACTACATCAAATTTCCCGACGTCGACACCATGAACCGCATCGTCGACGTGCATTTTCCCGGCATCAAGAAGCGCCTC
>DATNMT010000207.1:0-19428 GCA_035602495.1 Bradyrhizobium sp. | reverse complement strand
GTTGACGGCCTTCGAGGGGCAGGTTTCCCGGCCCTGGCGGAGAGTGCGGACGGCCTCGTAAGTCTCTGGAAAAACGAAGAGAAAAACCGGTCAGGCAAACCAGTTAGGGGTGGTTTGGAGGCCCTCGATACGCTATATGATTCCCATCAGGAACTGACCGGATTTCCCCATTGTCTGACCCCGAAGATACGAAGCCGGGAGAGCCGCCGGCGCCCTCGGATATTCGTCCCGTATCCATCCTCGACGAGATGAAACGCTCCTACCTCGATTACGCCATGAGCGTGATCGTGGCGCGCGCGCTGCCCGATGCGCGCGACGGTTTGAAGCCGGTGCACCGGCGTATTCTGTACTCGATGTACGAGCAGGGCCATACGCCGGACAAGAAGTACGTCAAGTCCGCGCGCGTCGTCGGTGACGTGATCGGTAAATATCATCCGCACGGCGACCAGTCGATTTACGACGCGATGGTGCGGATGGCGCAGCAATTCTCCATGCGCGTGCCGCTGATCGACGGCCAGGGCAATTTCGGCTCGATCGACGGCGACCCTCCGGCGGCCTATCGATACACCGAAGCCCGTCTCACCCGATCGGCGCTCGCGGTCCTCGGCGATATCGACAAGGACACCGTCGATTTCCAGTCGAATTACGACAATTCCGAGAAGGAACCGTCGGTTCTGCCGGCGAAGTTTCCGAACCTCCTGGTCAACGGCGCCGGCGGCATCGCGGTCGGCATGGCGACCAACATCCCGCCGCACAATCTCGGCGAAATCATCGACGCCTGCGTCGCGCTGATCGATGACCCCGCGCTTTCCATCGACGATCTCGTCAACATCATTCCCGGACCGGATTTTCCGACCGGCGGCATCATCCTCGGACGCCAGGGCATTCGCGGCGCCTATCACCTCGGGCGCGGCTCGATCGTGATGCGCGGCAAGGTGTCGATCAACACCATCCGCAGGGACCGCGAAGCCATCATCATCAGCGAAATTCCCTACCAGGTGAACAAGGCCACCATGGTCGCGCGGATCGGCGAGCTGATGCGCGAGAAGCAGATCGAGGGCATCGCCGAACTGCGCGACGAATCCGACCGCGAGGGAATTCGCGTGGTGGTCGAACTGAAGCGCGATGCGATGGCCGACGTCGTGCTGAACCAGCTCTACCGCTTCACGCCGCTGCAGACCAATTTCCCCGCCAACATGCTGGCGCTGGATTCCGGCCGGCCGCAGGTGATGAACCTGAAGGACCTGCTGACGCTGTTCATCGCATTCCGAGAGCAGGTGGTGACGCGGCGCACCAAGTTCCAGCTCAACAAGGCGCGCGACCGCGCCCATATCCTGGTCGGCCTCGCCATCGCGGTTGCCAATATCGACGAGATCATTCGCGTGATCCGCACCTCGCCCGATCCGAACACGGCGCGCGACACCCTGATGTCGCGCGACTGGCCGGCGCAGGAGGTCTCCGCGATGATCACCCTGATCGACGATCCCCGCCACCGGCTCGGCGCCGACGGCACCGCGCGGCTGTCGATGGAGCAGGCGAGGGCGATCCTCGACCTGCGGCTGCAACGGCTGACCGCGCTCGGGCGCGAGGAGATTTCCGAGGAACTGGACAAGCTGGCGCTGGAAATCGCCGACTATCTCGACATCCTGCGTTCGCGCGCCCGGGTGCAGGCGATCGTCAAGACCGAACTGGCCGAGGTGAAGGACGAATTCGCCACCCCGCGCAAGACCGTCATCGTCGAGCAGGAGAACGAGGTCGAGGACGAGGACCTGATCCAGCGCGAGGACATGGTGGTCACGGTCTCACATGCCGGCTACGTCAAGCGCGTGCCGCTGTCGGCCTATCGGGCGCAGCGCCGCGGCGGCAAGGGCCGGGCCGGGATGCAGACCCGCGACGAGGATTTCGTCAGCCGCCTGTTCGTGGCCTCGACCCATACCCCGGTGCTGTTCTTCTCCTCGCGCGGCCAGGTCTACAAGGAGAAGGTCTGGCGCCTGCCGGTGGCGGCGCCGAACGCCCGCGGCAAGGCCCTGATCAACATCCTGCCGCTGGAGCAGGGCGAACGCATCACCACCATCATGCCGCTGCCCGAGGATGAATCCTCCTGGGCCAATCTCGACGTGATGTTCGCGACCACCGGCGGCAATGTCCGCCGCAACAAGCTGTCGGATTTCGTCGACGTCCGCCGTTCCGGCATCATCGCCATGAAGCTCGACGAGGCCGAGGCGATCGTCGACGTGCAGATCTGCACCGAGCGCGACGACGTGCTTCTGACCGCCGCCGGCGGCCAGTGCATCCGCTTCCCCGTCACCGACGTGCGGGTCTTCACCGGCCGCACCTCGATGGGCGTGCGCGGCATCGCGCTGGCCGAGGGCGACAAGGTGATCTCGCTCGCCATCCTGCGCCACGTCGATGCCGATGCCGAGGAGCGCGCGGCCTATCTGCGCCGCGCCAACGCGGTGCGGCGCGGCGGCGCCGAGGAGGAGGCGGGAACCGATACCGAGGACGCCTCCGGCGCGATCGAGCTCGGCGAGCAGCGCTATGTCGAGATGTCGGCCGGCGAACAGTTCGTACTCACCATCAGCGAAAATGGCTATGGCAAGCGCTCGTCCTCGTTCGAATATCGGACGACGGGGCGCGGCGGCAAAGGCATCGTGGCGATGTCGGTGAACGGCCGCAACGGCAAGCTGGTGGCGTCGTTCCCGGTCGAGGACAGTGACCAGATCATGCTGGTGACCGACAAGGGCCAGTTGATCCGCTGTCCGGTCGAGGGCATCCGGATCGCCGGCCGCTCGACCCAGGGCGTCATCGTGTTCGACACCGCCGAGGACGAGCACGTGGTCTCGGTCGAGCACATCGGCGAGGACGCCGAGAACGGCAACGGTAACGGCGGCTAAGGGCTCCTGCCCCGGCCTGTAGTGATCCCTGAGTGGACATCGTGCGGTTGGCGTCAAGCATCCCGGCCCAGATCGCGCAGGCTACTGCTACAGTGCGGGTTCAGGAATCGCTCGGTGTTCCCGCGGAGCCTCAGGGAAGCTCAGGCAGACCGTTGTGCCGCGCCCCGGTGTCGATGTGACCGTCAGCGTTCCCGCGTGAGCTGTCATAATTTCCTGGATGATCGACAGCCCTAGTCCGTGCCCTACCTTTGCGGTCGCGCCAGTCTGGAACGGCTCAATAACCTCAATAACATTGAGTTGAGCGGCTGCGGAAAATCCAGCACCATCGTCGCTGATCGATACGCTCCCACGCCCGAGATTAGCTACGATGCGTGCGGCGCCGCGCGCATGGATCAAGGCATTGCCTACCAGGTTTGCCAAGGCACTGCGAACCGCAGCCTCGACTCCAAGCACGACGACACTGCCTTGCGGAGCGCGCTCCAGCGAGAGCTCGACCCCGGCATCCAGCGCCGACGGGCCGAAATCCGCAAGGACCTCCCGCGTCAGGACTCCGAGATCGATGGGCTGCTTTTCGATCGCTTGATCCTGCAGCCGTGCCAGGTCCAGCATGGCTGAGACCAAAGACGTAAGGCGACGGACATCCCACACGAGCTCGGCCTTCAAGGCGGGCTCCGGAACGTCTTCGATTTTGGCGCGCAGCAAAGTCAGCGGCGTTCGGAGCTGATGTGCGGCATTGCCCAGGAACCGGCGTTGCCTTTGGATGTATGTATTAATCTCATGGAAGGCGCGGTTAAGCGCGCTGGCCAGCGGCTTGAGCTCGACCGGAACCTCATCGAGCGATATCGACGCCTGAGGCGCCCTCGGGTCGATTGCGAGCGACAGCCTTGTCACGCGTTCGATGCTCCGCGTCACAATGCGCGCGGACAGGAATGCGCCGGCCACTACGGTCGACGCAAATGCGCCGGCCAAAAGAATGATCGAAAAAAGATTGCGGAGCACGAATGATTCCGCGACCTCGCCGAATTGGATTTGCTCACCTCCGATCAGCAAAACGAGCTTGGACATATCCCTTTTCACGACTGCCACGCAGAAGGAACTCTCCTGGTCAAGCGTGTTGAGAACTGACAATCCGATCGGACCGGCATAGGGGAGCGAGAACGGCAGGGCAGGTCGGCGGTCCTGTCCAAACTCGCTCATCAGATTGTCATAGGACACGACGTACCATAGATGCGGGCTATGAGATCTCAGCTTCTTGAGGCCAGTAGAACGGATAATCAGTCCGCGGCCAGGATCGACGACCGTGGCGTGATTGAGGATAGCGGTGGCTGTTTGGCAGTAGGTTTGCTCGCGCTCGCGCGCCAGATCGAACCAGATGACGATGCCGAGCGTGACGAGAAAGATCGCCGTTGCAGTCAGGCCGAGCGAAAGCGCCAGTGTCCTGGTGATCGACGTCATCGGGTATTTGCCGTCCTGAGAATATAGCCGATGCCCCGCATGCTCCGAATCTCGACGTTGCTGCCAAACTCGGCCAGCTTTTTGCGGAGCCGCGACACCTGCGCCTCAAGCGTATTGGACTCGATCTCGTCATCGAAGTTGTAGACCGCCTGGACCAGGACTTCGCGCGCGACGACGCGGTCGCGTCGCATCAGAAGAGCTTCGAGGATTAAGGCTTCGCGGCGGCGAAGGAGGGCCTTGTTGTCGGCCACAGTGACCTCGTTGGTGCCGACGCGAAGTTCGACGTTCCCGAACGACAGGACCGACGGTACGAGAAGTCGAGGCCGCCGCAGGACGGCTCTTACCCTGGCGATGAATTCTTGCGGCTCGAAGGGCTTGCCAAGATAATCGTCCGCCCCGCCGTTCAGCCCGTCGATCACGTCTTCCTTGGCGTCCTTGGCCGTCAGCATGATGAAAGCTGGCCGTTCCGGCAATTGGCTCAGCGCCGTGACGATATCGAGAGCATCGCCGTCGGGCAGCATCCGGTCGACGATGGCCAGATCGTACTTGAAATTGCCAAGCGCCTGCCTGGCATCCGAAAGGGATCCGACGATGTCGACAATCCCGCGCAACTGCCCGAGCAAACGGCCGAGATAGGCGCCAATCTGCGGCTCGTCTTCGATCACAAGGGAGCGCATCGATCGTCCTTGGAACGTGGGGTCGATGGATCAGGCAGATCGCGTGTTTCCCGCTCGCCGCACTCGACGCCCCCGCGAGGCGAAGTGTTTCCCGTTATGTAAATCAGGGCAAGCCTCAGAGGACCGGCCATCCTCCGGCTCACGTAATGGTGAAGGGTTGCTTGGCCTGAGCAATCTTGGGGCAATGTTGGTGGGTGACCCAGTCTCTCGAAATAACACGGGTCGTTAGTACTTTTTGAAAACGCGGATTCTAGCAACGACCAGCGAGGGCGTGGAAAACCTCGTGCTCTGCTGCTCTGGTGCCCCCACCAACATCCCGTTGGGGCAATCGTGCCTTGGAGGCGTCAGAAATTAAACGGAGATAGAGATTAACATGATTGAACGTAAGCTTCCAAAAGCCAACCTGGACATTGGGGCCGTGCGCGAATTTGCTGACGGCCTCGACACGCACGCAAACTCCGATGTGCCGTCCATCGCTCCCCAGAGCATTCAAGATCAGCTTACTGAGACGATTTCGCTGAGCGAACAGTTGCTGGACGAGTGGAACCATAGGCTCAAGAACAACTTGCAAATACTCATTCGCCTCCTGGAGTCGGGATACCGCAAGGCCCGCAGCTCGGAAGCTCACGAGGTGCTGTCGGATGCAATCCGACGCATCGGGGCGATCGGAACCGCGCAACAGGCCTACTATTTCGCGGGTGGCTCTACCGACGTGAACGGGCAGGACCTTGTCAGCGCTATCTGCGCCAATGCCCGAACTCTGTTCGGCAGCGACGTATCGATCGATTGCAAAACGGCCAGGGGGGATCTTCCAAAAGAGACAGCTATGCCGCTCGCTTTGATCATCAATGAATTATTGATGAATGCGGTAAAATACGGCGGCAACCAGCATGGGCAAGTCACTGTCACAGTCGACTTGAGCCGGCGCCCGGGACTATACGAGCTCTGTGTGCAAGACGAGGGGTTAGGCTTCGATTTGGAGGACCCCAAAAGTCGCTCGTCGGGTCTCGGATTGGTCAGGGCGCTCGCGCAACGGCTCGGTGGGAGCTTCATTGTGGAGCGAACTCCGGGAGCGCGTTGCACTGTAAGATTCCCAGATCGGTGACATGCGCCTTCGTGGCCGATCACGCGTGCCCGGTGGCCTCGCAAAAGGCGAAACCGCGGTACGTCCTCTCACAACAAGGACGCCTGCGCGCTTTAGGCTTTGATCCATCAGACTTCGACCTGCACGATGTCGCTCGCGTAAGCGGAGCCGTGATTCTCCGACTCTGCAAAGCCGGCTTGCAAGACCTCTTCGCGTTTATGCCGAAGGTGCGTACGCAAGATGTGCGCCAGGCCCACGCCGTCACGGCGCTGCACCGCATTCAGGATTGCTTCGTGCTCGGTGATAGCCAGCGCCCAGCGGTGTGGCTTCATCGGGGTTACATAGCGCGCGCGCCGGATGCGGGCCGTTACTGAACCGTACAGCGCAGCGAGCACCGGATTGCCGGCCGCTGCGACGATTGCTTCGTGGATGGCGCGATTGCAGCGGTAATACTGGATCAGGTCGCCTTGATGATGGTGTTGCACCATCGCGGCATGGTGGCCGGCAATCTCGTCGATCTCGGCATCGGTTATGCGTTCGCAGGCCAGTTCGCCAGCCAGGGCTTCAAGTCCCTGGCATACCTCGAACAGGTCCCGCACGTCCTTGTCGGTAAGTTTTGCCGCGCGCGAGCCGCGGTTGGGCAGCAGCTGCACGAGACCCTCGGCCGCAAGCACCTTCAGCGCCTCGCGCAGCGGTGTGCGCGAGATTTGCAGCCGCTCGCACAATTCGCGCTCGGGGATCCGGGCACCCGGCGTAATTTCGCCGTCGAGCAGGATCGCGCGGATGCGGCTGACGACTTCCTCGTGAAGCATGCGCCTAATCTCTATTTTGCATTCAAAATTAGACGTTATCAGCCCACCGTTACCTTTTCCAGCTTGAAATATCCAAATATTGAATGCAGAATTGAGAAAACTACAAGGACCAAGAAAAAATGGACCAGCGGGAAGCGGCGGCGGAAGACCTCCTTTTCGAGATCGATGGCGGCATTGGGCAGGTCACGTTCAATCGTCCGCACGCCAGGAATGCCTTCACTTTCGAGATGTACGAGCGGCTGGCGGAGATTTGCGAACAGGCCAACCGGAACCTTGCGATCAAGGTGTTGGTCCTCCGTGGGGCGGGCGACAAGGCCTTTGCCTCGGGCACGGACATCAATCAGTTCCGCGCGTTCAAGACACCGCAGGACGCGATCGACTATGAGAACCGCATTGATCGCGTCATCACCACGCTCGAGCAATGCCGGGTACCCACCATTGCCGCGATCAACGGCGCCTGCACCGGAGGCGGCGCCGGCATCGCCGCCGCCTGCGATTTGCGCATCGGCACCCGGAGCACGAGGATGGGATTTCCCATCGCCCGTACGCTCGGCAACTGCCTGTCGATGTCGAATGTCAGCCGTCTCACTGCGCTCATTGGGCCGGCGCGGGTCAAGGACCTGATTTTCACCGCCCGGCTGGTCGAGGCCGAAGAAGCTGCCGCGGTCGGCCTGCTCACGGAGGTCGTCGCAGATATGGCTGCGCTCGACAAGCGCACCGGCGAAGTAGCCAGGCTTGTCGCCGGCAACGCGCCGCTGACGCTCAGCGCGACAAAGCAGGCGGTGGCGCGCCTGCAAAAGCGGCTCACGCGCGACGAGGGCGAGGACCTCATCCTGATGTGCTACACCAGCCAGGATTTTCGTGAAGGACTCGACGCTTTCCTCAACAAGCGCCCGCCGCAATGGCGCGGCCAATAGGAGTCCGCATGCCGACAGTGAAAGACAAGGCGGAATCGCTGCCGCGTGCGTCGGGGCCGCTGGCCGGGCTCAAGGTCGTCGATCTCACCCATGTCATGGCAGGACCGACCTGCACGCTGATGCTCGCCGACATGGGGGCTGACGTCATCAAGATCGAAAAATCGCCGAATGGCGACGACACGCGGCATTCGGTGCCGCCGAAGATCGGCGACGAGGCGGCTTCCTTCCTGATGATGAACCGCAACAAGCGCGGAATCGTGCTCGACCTGAAAACCGCGGGCGGCAAGGAAGTGTTGCGACGGCTGATCGCCGCGGCCGATGTCCTGGTCGAGAATTTCGCGCCAGGCGCAATGGAGCGGCTGGGCTTCGGCTACGCGGAACTGCACAAGGACTTTCCCGGGCTGATCTATTGCTCGCTGTCCGGCTTTGGGCGCACCGGTCCGTACCGGAATCGCCGCGGCTTTGACCTGGTCGCGCAGGCGATGAGCGGCATCATGAGTTTCACGGGCGAGCGGCCGGATGGCCCGCCGGTGAAATGCGGGCCGCCTCTGTCCGACATCACCGCCGGCGTGCTGGCGAGCATGGGAATCCTCGCTGCCTATGCGCATCGCCTCAAGACCGGCGTTGGGCAATGGGTCGAGACATCGCTCTACGAGGCGGCGCTGGTGCAGACCTATTGGCAGTCGACGATCGCGCTCGCCACCAACACGGCGCCGCGCGCCATGGGCTCGGCGCATCCTCTCAACGCGCCGTACCAGGCCTTCGAGGCGTCCGACGGCTGGCTGGTAGTCGGCGGCGCCAACAAGAAACACTGGTTGCTGATGCTGGAAGCGCTCGGCGCGACGGAATTGGCCGTCGATCCGCGCTTTGTCAGCGGCTCCGACCGCATGGCGCACCTCAAGGAGCTCGAAGCTGTGTTGAGCCGGCATTTCCGCAGCCGGACGCGGGCGCATTGGCTGGCTGCGCTGGACGAGAAGGGCGTCCCGTGCGGCCCCGTCCACGACATGCTGGAGGCGCTGAACGATCCGCAGACACTCGCGCGGGAGATGGTGGTCGAAGTGGAGCATTCGACGGTGGGACCGGTGAAGACGATCGGCCTTCCGGTCAAGTTCTCGGAGACGCCGGGCAAGGTGCGTTCGGGCGCGCCGGTTTATGGTGAACATACCCGCGAGGTGCTGCGCGAGCACGGGTTCGACGAAAAGCGGATCGACCAGTTCGAAAAAGAAGGGGCGATCGTTTCGGCCCCGATCGGCAGGGAGAAACGGATCGCCTGAGGTTTCGTCGGTACAACGCGTCGCAAACAGAAGAAAATAAGCCGGAGGACACCATGAATATTTCGTCACGACTCTTGCTGTCACTGTCCGCAACCGGGGTCATGCTTGCCGGGGCGCTGCCGGCTTGCGCGGCCTGGCAGCCGCAAAAGCCGATCGAGTTCGTCGCCACGGCCGGGCCGGGCGGCGGCACCGACAATCTGGCGCGCGCGGTTCAGAACATCATCACCAAGTACAAGCTGACCGAGCAGCCTGTCGTGGTCGTCAACAAGGGCGGCGGCAGCGGAGCGGAAGGTTACGTCTACGGCAAGGCATCGGCCGGCGATCCCTACAAGGTGATCTTCGGCACGTCGAACGCCTGGCAGCAACCGCTCGTGTCGAAGGTTGCTTTCAACTACACCGATCTGACGCCGATCGCGGCAATGGCACAGGACGAGTTCCTGCTCTGGGTCAAGCAGGACGCGCCGTACAAGACGGTCGCCGACTATCTCAAGGCGGCGGCCTCGAGCGAATTCAAGATGGGCGGCGCGCAGTCAAAGGACACCGACGAAGTGCTCACCCGGATGATCGAGAAGGTGGCGCACGTCAAATTCACCTACATTCCCTTCAAGAGCGGCGCCGAGGCTGCCGTGCAGCTGGCCGGAGGCCACATCGACTCGCACGTCAACAATCCAAGCGAAAGTCTTGGGCAATGGCGCGGCTCGACGCAGCGTCCGCTCTGCGCCTTCAGCCCGAAGCGATTGCCGCAGGGACCGAAGATAACGGCAACCGAAGGCTGGAGCGACATTCCAACCTGCGTCGAGCAAGGTCTCGCGATCTCCCAATATGAACAGCCGCGCACGGTTTGGCTGCCGGGCAAGGTCACTCCCGATCAGGCCGGATTCTACGTCGATCTCATGAAGAAGGTGCAGGCGACACCGGAGTGGAAGGACTACATCGAGAAAACCTCGCAGGTCGATACGTTTCTGACCGGTGCCGAGTTCGATAGCTTCATCAAGCAGGATCTCGAGCATGTGAAGCAGGTCGCGGGCGAACAAGGTTGGCTTGTCAAGTGACCCGCCGATCGAGCGTTCTGCAACGCGCGTCGTCTCGCGTGATGAACGGCTGGTGCCGTCGATGATATCGCGCCGCGTTCTCGAGATATCGACGGCTGTCCTCACCGGTGGTTTCGGGGTCGCGGTGGCCGTCTCCAGCCTCGACAACGGCATCGGCTGGTCCGCTGCCGGTGTGGATGCGGGCACGTTCCCTTTCCTGACCGGCGTCATCATCGTTCTCGGCAGTCTCTACAATCTGGTAGTGGGCGCGCTGCCGGGCGGGACGCTGGCGAGCGTCCCTGTCGCCGTCACGCGCACCGAGCTGCGTCGTGTCGCGGGACTGTTCGTCCCGGCCGCGATTTACGTTGCCGTCATCCCCCTGATCGGAATGTATCTTGCCTCGGCCCTCTACATCTTCGCCGTGCTGGCGCTGCCGCGGCATCAATCGATGCTTCGGTCGCTTGCGATGGCGGTGGCGACCCCGCTCGCGCTCTACGTGGTGTTCGAGCGCATGTTCCTGGTGAGCCTGCCGCACGGTGCGCTCGCGGCGGCATTCGGCCTCTGACGGGAAAGCCGATGGACAATCTCGAACAGCTTTTGCACGGCTTCACCATCGCGGTCACGCTGCCGCACCTGGCGCTCATGGTGATCGGCGTACTGCTCGGAATTCTCGTCGGGGTGCTGCCGGGACTGGGGGCGCCGAACGGTGTGTCGCTGCTGTTGCCGTTGACTTTCGGCATGCAGCCGGTATCGGCGATCATCCTGCTCTCGAGCATGTATTGGGGCGCGTTGTTTGGCGGCTCCGTGACCTCGATCCTGTTCAATATCCCGGGAGAGCCGTCATCGGTCGCCACGACCTTCGACGGCTATCCGATGGCCCGCGACGGCAGGCCGACGACGGCGCTCGCCACCGCCTTCGGCTCGGCGGCCTTCGGCGCCCTGGTCGGCGTCATCCTGATCACCTTTCTCGCCTCCTGGGTGGCGCAGGTGGCGCTGGCGTTCGGGCCGCCGGAGTATTTCGCGGTCTATTTTCTCGCCTTCGCCAGCTTCGTCGGGATGGGCGGTGCGCCGCCGATCAAGACCGTTGTCGCGCTGGGCATCGGCTTTGCGATCGCTGCGATCGGTATCGATACGGTGTCCGGCAGTGTGCGGCTGACGATGGGTATCGACGAACTGGTCAAGGGAGTGAACTTCGTCGTGGCAGTCATGGGACTGTTCGGCATCGGCGAGCTTCTGGTCGCCGTCGAAGAGGAGTTTCACGCGCACGCGGTGTCCTCGAAGATCGATTGGAGGGAAGTGTTCCGGGCCGTCGCGCAGCTGCCGCGGCATGGCATCGCACTGTTGCGCAGCGCCGCCATCGGATGCTGGATGGGAATCACGCCGGGCGGTCCGACCGCGGCGTCATTCATGAGCTACGGGATCGCCAAGCGCTTCTCGCGCCGCGGCCGGCACTTCGGCACCGGCGAAGTCGAAGGCATCATCTCGCCGGAGACCGCCGACCATGCCGCCGGCACCAGCGCGTTGCTGCCCATGCTCGCCCTGGGCATTCCCGGCTCGGCCACGGCAGCGGTGATGATGGGCGGCCTGATGATCTGGGGACTCAATCCCGGACCGATGCTGTTCGTCGACCAGAAGGACTTTGTCTGGGGCCTGATAGCCTCGATGTATGTCGGCAACATTGTCGCGGTCGCGCTGGTGCTGCTGACGGTGCCGGTGTTTGCCGCCCTGATGCGAATTCCGTTCGCCGTGATCGCGCCGCTGATCGTGATCATCTGCGTGGTCGGCGCCTATTCGGTCTCCAACTCGTATCTCGATATCGTCCTGATGCTCGGCTTTGGCGTCCTGGGCTATCTTTTCAAGAAGCTGTTTTATCCGCTGGCGCCGCTGGTGCTGGCGATCGTCATCGGCGACAAGGCCGAGGACGCGTTCCGGCAGTCGATGCTGATGTCCAAGGGATCGCTTGGCATTTTCTTCCAGAACCGGCTGGTGACGACCCTTGTCGTCGCGGGCATGACGCTGCTGCTGCTTCCGCTCGTCCTGCAGTTCGTGCGTCTCCGGCGCAAACCCGGCGATGCCAGTCACGGCGCAGCAAGCGCGGAGAAGGTGAAGGTCATATAAGCGCAAGGCCGATCATTGCGGCGTTCTGGAGCGTGACCCCATAGGCCCGCAGCGAATGTCCGGCGTGGTGGCGCTTCCGTCGGCTCAACTTTAGGTGGCTTAGTCAACAACGAACATGTTAGGCTGGGATCCGCGATGACCAGGTTCCACCGCGCGATCATCGTCACCAGCCATGGCCTGACATGAAGTTCGTCCTTGTTGTTGCGATGTTGCTGACTTCTCAGGGCGCTCTGGCGTGCGACCTGTCGCTGGTCGCGCCGGCGAAATCAGCTCTCAAAAAGCCGGTTCAGGTCCAGGCCTCGCTTGCGGACGATACCTTGACAGTCAGCTATACCGTGACGGCGCCGGCATTGAACGCCAGGAAAGTTCTCGGCCCTCAGCAATTTCCCTACATGTTTGACGTCGTGGAATTGTTCGTGACGTTTTCGGACACCGGATTTCCGTATTTTGAATTTGAAGTCTCGCCGTTCAACCAGACCTTTCAGGTGAGGATCCCCGGTCAGGGGCAACCCTTTCAAGAGGGAGTTGGTCTCGGCCTGATGTCGACCGCGGCGCTTCGGCCGGGCGGCTGGAATGCGGAATTGAAGGTTCCCCTCAAACCGCTCGGCTGGGACGGCGATCCCAAGAAGATCAGGGGAAATTTCTATTCCATTCTGGAACGGCCTCCGAAGCGCAGCTTCTGGGGTTCATTCCTGCCGAAAGCCGCCAAGGCGAATTTTCATCAACCGCAGTTTTTTCAAGCATTGCTGCAATGCGGGTAGCGCGAAGGGAGACGAAATGAAACGACGCGATTTCCTGAAGGCCTCCGGCGGCCTGTCGGCGCATTTGATTGTGGGTGGTTCGCTGCTTTCGATCCGCAGGGCGGAGGCCGATACCGGCCTGCCGATTGCGGCGCTGAAGGCGCAGCTCGATCCCAAAAAGGATCTGGTTTTGCTTCCCGCGGACAAACTCTCCGCCGTCAAGAACATGTCGTTCAACAAGCGAGTTCAGATCGCGCCGCGCGTGCGTGTCATCGCCGGGAGCGCCAAGTCCGTCGCCAGCACCATCCTTTGGGCCACCAGCAACGGCGTGAACTTCGCGGTCCGCTCCGGCGGCCACTCCTATGAAGGCTATTCGCAGAGTCCGGATCTCGTGATCGACGTTCGCGGCATGGCCGCCATCAAGCTCTCGGCCGACAACAAGTCGGTGTCGGTGGGTTCCGGCGCCAACCTCGGCTCGGTCTACAAGGCGCTTTGGCCGAGCGATCTGGCGATCCCGGCGGGAAGTTGCTTTCCGGTAGGGGTGGCGGGCCACTCGCTGGGCGGAGGCTTTGGGCTGCTTGGCCGTCCGTTCGGGCTCGCATGCGACAGTATCCTGTCGATGGAAGTGGTCGACGCGGCAGGGCAGATTCGCAATGCGAGCGCCCAGGAAAATCCCGATCTGTTTTGGGCGTTGCGCGGTGGCGGCAATGGAAATTTTGGCGTCGTCACCAATTTCAACTTTCGAACCAGCCCGGTCGATATGGTCGCCAGATTCAAGATTGTATGGAGCAGCAGGCCGATCCCGCAGGCGGTAAAAATCGTGCAGGCGTGGCAGCAATGGCTTGGCGATTTGCCGCCCGCGATCACGGGCACGCTTCACCTGGATAAACTTTCCGGGGGACAGATCGGTGTGCATATGTCCGGGCTGTCGGTGCAATCCGAAAGCAAGCTGATCGTTGAGTTGAAGCGCCTGCAAAATCTGGCCGGCTCGGCGGAGCAGGCCCCCACAAAGACCCAGACGTTCAAGGCGGCTGCCACCGTCTTCGATGGCGGCGGCCCCACCCAGGTCTTCATGAAGGGAAAATCCGACTACGTCACGGATCCCTTGTCCGATCAGGGGATCACGACGTTGCTGAATGGTCTGCAAAAAGCACCGGGGGCGATTTCGGTGCTGTGCGACACCTACGGCGGCGCGATCAACTCGGTTGCATCAGATGCGACGGCCTTCGTGCATCGCGGCAACACCAAATACTCGATTCAGTATTACAAGGAATGGACCAGCCAGGCCGCTTCCGATGCCAACATCGCGATGATGCGGACCCTGTATGACTCGATGCGGCCGTTCGTTTCGGGAGGGGCCTATGTGAACTATTGCGATCTCGATCTCGGCGATCGCTATGCGAAGGCCTATTGGGGCGACAACCTTCCGCGGCTGACGCAGCTGAAGGCCCAGTTCGATCCGAAGAACATCTTCAAGCACGTCCAGAGCGTGCCGCTGAGTTAGGGGTGATCGCTAAATTCGGAGAGGTGGGCGGCGGCGGATATCGCTTTACCTCGGGCTCGTCCGCGGCAATACGATCTTGAACTCCGTGAAAAGCCCGGGCTCCGTCTCGACATCGATGCTGCCGCCGTGCTGCTTTACGATGATGTCGTGGCTCATCGACAGGCCAAGCCCGGTACCTTCTCCCGCGGGCTTGGTCGTGAAGAACGGATTGAACATCTTATCCCTCACCGCGAGAGGGATACCGGTTCCGTTGTCACGAATCCGGATTTCCACCCCGTCGCCGAGATTTTTTGTGGCCGCACTGAGCACAGGCTCAAAGGTCTCGTCTGCCGCTTCCGACTTGCGTTTGGTGGCGGCGTAGAAGCCGTTGGAAATCAGGTTGAGCAGCGCCCGCGTCAGCTCCTGTGGGTACAGTTCGACCGCGCCCGCGTCGGGATCGAGGTCGCGCTCGAGCGTGATGTTGAAGCCGGACTTTTCCGCCCGCGCCCCGTGATAGGCAAGGTTGAGGCTCTCGTCGACCAAGCTGTTGATGTCGGTGGAGCGGTATTCGCCGGAGCCCTCGCGCGAATGCAGCAGCATGTTCTTGACAATCGAGTCCGCCCGCTTGCCGTGCTGCACCACCTTTTCAAGGTTCGACTTCAGCATCCGCGTCACTTCGCCGACGTCGCCGCGGGTCTTCTGGTCGAGCGTGGCCGGCGCCAGCATTTCGTCGAGTTCGTCGATCAGTTCGGCCGACAGCGCCGAGAAATTGTTGACGAAGTTAAGCGGATTCTTGATCTCGTGCGCGATTCCCGCGGTGAGCTGGCCAAGCGAGGCGAGCTTCTCGGTCTGCACCAGCCGATCCTGGGCGGCGCGGAGATTGTCGAGGGATTGCGACAATTCGCGGGTCTTGGCCTGCACCTCGTCAAACAGGCGCACGTTTTCGATGGCGATTACGGCCTGGTCGGCAAAGGTCGTGACCAATTCTACCTGCTTGTCAGTAAACGGCCGCATGTCCCGTCGCAACAGCACGAGTGCGCCAACCGGATTGCCTTCGCGAAGAAGGGGTACTCCCAGAAATGTTCGGGGGTTGCCGCTCAGTTTCTGCGCTTCCGAAAAAGTGTAATCGGGATCGGCAAGCACGTCGGGCACATGGACCACCGTTCCCTCCAGCAGCGTTCGGCCCATGATGCTCGCGCGTTCCGGCTTGACCGGAATGTCTTTGACGTAATCCATGAACTCCGGCGGAAAGCCGTATGACCCGGCGCGGAAATACTCGTCCCCTTTCTGGCGGGTAATCGCCGCCATATCCGCCTCGCACAATCGAGCCGCCGAGGCGACGAGGGTGTCCAGCACCGTTTGCAAGTCGAATGCCGAGCGGCTGATGACCTTGAGCACGTCGGCGGTCGCGGTCTGCTGTTGCAGCGATTCCGTCAGATCGCGGGTTCGCTCTTGCACCTGCTCAAACAGGCTGACATTCGAGATCGCGATGACGGCCTGGGCGGCGAAGGCTTCGAGGAACCCGACTTGCTTCGGCGTGAAGGGCCCCGGCTCGGGTTTGCGCAAGACGATCGAGCCGATCGCTTTGCCTTCCTGCAGCATGGGCGCCGCGATGGCCGCCTTGTGTCCATGAATCGCCGCGAACTTCCGCGCCGTGGCGTATTCGACCGGATCGAGAAGATCGTAGTCGGGGACGTGAACCGTGCAGGCATCGACGATCGACAGCCCCATGGCGCTCTCCCGGTTCAGGGGATAGGCGTCCTCAATGGGAGACGTGAACATCCCCGCATGGGCGGTGGACCTCACCATGTCACCGTCGCGAAGATGTATGACCGCGTCCGCCGCTCCGCAGAAGCGCAAGGCGGCACTGGCGACGGCCTCGAGCACCGGACCAACGTCGGTCGGAGATTCCGATATCACACTCAGGATCTCGGCGGTGGCCGTCTGCTGGTCGAGCGACTCCTCCAGCTCTGTGAACAGCCGCGTGTTTTCGATGGCGATCACGGCCTGGTCAGCGAAGGTCTTGAGCAGACTCAGTTCCTTGCCGTTGAAGGGCGTATTCGGCTCGCGCGTGACCGCAATCATGCCGACACCGCGCCCCTCCCACAGCATCGGCGTGAGAACGTCCGAGAAATTTCCGATGACTTGAGCGACGCGGCGAATGCTTTGCGGTACATTCGCGCCATTCAATGCGTCGGGATAATAGATCTGCTGGCGGGCTCCAACGACAGCAGGGACCGCGCTCTGCTCGATCGGCTGCGGGTAAACCTTGTCCATCAATTCCATGTTGATCCCGCGGCGGGCAGCCAGATGCACCAACCCGTCGCCCGGAGTGAGAAAAATTGCGATCTGCCGACAATCGAAAAGCCGCTCGATACTGTTGACGATGCGTTCAAATACCGGCTTGGCGTCGGCCATTGAGTTGCCGATCACCTGCAGCACTTCGGAAGTCGCGGTCTGATGCTCCAGCGCCTCCCGGGTCTCGTTGAACAGCCGCGCGTTCTGGATTGCGATCGCGGCCTGATCGGCGAAGGTCTGCAACAACGCGATCTGCCGCTCGGTAAAGGGCCGGATTTCCCGGCGATAGATCGTAAAGGCTCCGAGCATGCCTTCGTCGCCGCGGAGCGGCACGGCGAGGTAGGTACGCGCCCCGGCACTGTCGACCCAGGGCGCGGCGCACCGGGTTGCCAAGCCGGTATCCCTCGTCGTCCGAGGCGTCGGCGATATGAACGAAGCTCTCGCCGCGCACGAGGCGACCCATACCGGTCTCGGCACCCAGACGGACCGGGCCGCCCTGAAACAGGTCTGTGACCTCGGACGGCATGCCCCGCGTTGCGACAGCCCGGTGCATGTCGTCGCCGTCGTAGGTGGAGAGGGCGCCGAAGCTTGCGCCGCAAAGAAGTGTTGCCTTCTCGAGAACCGCCTCGAAGACCGGCGCCAGATTGCCGGGTGAACTGTTGATGACCCTCAGGACATCGGCCGTTGCAGTCTCGCGCTGCAGTGACTCCTGCAGTTCCGCGGTGAGCCTCGCCAGTTCGGCTTCCCGGTTGTTTGCCGACGAGCTGCGACCGCGCTTGGCCCTGGGCGCGCTGCGGGGAGCACTGCTCGTTCGCTTGAGGCGTCGCTTCCCAGGTTTGCCTGCAGCTTTTGCGCCTCGCCCCATATCCGCCCCTCGGTGCATCGAAGGGATAGTATCGGCTCTGCATGGGGGTCGGAAAGAGGGCGAAAAATCCCGGCAGGCTGGCGGCCTGGTTATTCGTCCAAAACGAAAATGGAGGCCAGCGCGCCCGCCTGGCCTCCAGTCGAATTCAGAGTGATCGTTTGGCTCCGGCGGCCGCCTTATGGCGTGCGGTCGGCGGTGACCAGCCGGGCTTCCCGGATCACGGTCTTGGTGCCGGCAATGCGCAGGCAGGAAGCCTCAAAATTCGGCCAGGCCTTTTGCGAACAGCCCGGGCCCACGCTGTGGATATCCAGCCGGTCGCCCTTGGCGAGCGCCTGCGGAACGCTGGCTTCCACCTGCGGGGCGAAGCCGGGAAGAATGGTGAGAGCGGCAGCGACAAACGCAGCAATAGCAACGGCAGAAATTGCCTTGATCATGATGGTCCCCTGTCATCTGGGCCTTTGCGGCCCGTCGTTTCGTTAACCAACTGATACAAACCGCCCGTTTCCGGATGTCTTCGCGGGGGCAGAAAACGGTTTCATTCGGCCCGAGTTTTGTTTCGTTGGCCCCGCCGGGACGAAACATGATCCGGTTGCCTAGAAGACGCCGCGAGCCTGCAAGTGGTTCATTGGCCGACGAAATATAAAACGCCGCCAATGCCTCCGGCCAAGGGAACCAGCCCGGCTTGCGGGGCCGCCCGGGGCGGGGTAGACGGGTTTATGCCCCGCATTGCGCTTTATCCCGGCTCGTTCGATCCCGTCACCAATGGCCATCTGGACGTGGTCCGGCACGCCGTGGGGCTGTGCGACCGACTGGTCGTCGCGATCGGGGTCCATCCCTCGAGAAAGCCGCTGTTTACGGTCGAGGAACGGCTGGCCATGCTTCAGGAGGTGTTTGGGCCGGTGGCCGCAAAGGCCGGCTGCGCCTTCGACAGCACGACCTTCGACGACCTCACTGTCACAGCCGCGAAGCGGGCCGGCGCTACCATTCTCATCCGGGGCTTGAGGGACGGCACCGACCTCGACTACGAGATGCAGATCGCGGGCATGAACGAGACCATGGCGCCGGAGGTACGCACCGTTTTCCTGCCGGCATCGCCGATGGTTCGCCCGATCACCGCCACACTGGTGCGTCAGATCGCGGGCATGGGCGGCGATGTCTCGAACTTCGTTCCGCCTTCGGTCGCTAAGCGCCTCAAGACCAAATTCGCCGGCAAATAATCCTCGCCACCTTCAGCACTCGCGGAGTTGTCATGATCCGAGTTTTCGCCTTTATCGTCGCCCTGATCTGCGCCGCGCCCGCGATCGCCCAGCCGCTTCCTGCCGGCCTCGACAAGCAGAATGCGATCGTGATCGACACCACCAAGGGCCGCGTCGTCATCAAGCTTCGGACCGATATCGCGCCCCAGCATGCCGAGCGCATCAAGCAACTGGCGCGCGAGGGGTTTTACAACAACGTGCCGTTCCACCGCGTGATGGACGGCTTCATGGCGCAGACCGGCGACGGCAAGAATTTCGACGGCACCGGCGGATCGAAATATCCGAACCTGAAGCAGGAATTTTCCAGCGTTCACTTCAAGCGTGGCATCGTCGGCATGGCGCGGCGCGGCGACAGCGTCGATTCCGCCAATTCGCAGTTCTTCATCATGTTCGCCGATGGCCCCTCGCTGAACGGGAAATACACGGTAGTGGGCGAGGTGGTCTCGGGCATGGATGTGGTCGACAAGATCAAGCGCGGCGAACCGGTCACCGATCCCGACAAGATGGTGAAGGTGCAAGTCGCA
>DATNMT010000204.1:0-2787 GCA_035602495.1 Bradyrhizobium sp. | reverse complement strand
GGTGACTTCTTTCAGGCCATGCATCAGCGCCTCGATGCGCTCGAGCATGACGTTGAGGTTTTCCGCCAGCCGGTCGAGCTCGTCGCCGGTGCCGGTGACCGGTAGCCGCTCGCCGAGATCGCCGGCCATGATCGTGCGGGTGGTTTCGGTCATGGCATCGACGCGGCGCAGCACGCGGCGGGTGACGAACAGACCGCCGGCCAAGCCGAGCACAAGAACGATGGCGACCGACCAGCGTCCGGCGTCGAGGATGATATGATAGAGCCGCTCGCGCTCGTCGAGATCGCGGCCGACAAGTAGGCGAAAGCCGCCGGGAAGCTGGAACACCCGCACCAGCGCATTGTGGTCGGGATGTTCGGCAAGTTCGGTTTCGTCGATCCGATGGTAGACGGTTTCGGTCCAGCCCGAATTATCAAGAATGCCCGGCGCCAGTGCGGTGACGTTGCCGGCCAGCGCCTCGCCGGTGAAGGTGGTGACGAGATAAAGGCTCGAGCCCGGCCGGCGCGCCCGCGCATCGACCACGATCACCAGCCGCCTTATGCCGCCGAGCCGGTATTGCTCCGATAGCCCGGTGATCTCGGCATTGACCGTATCGTTGATCTGTTCGGTGATCAGGCGGCGGGTATTGAGCGCGAAATAGCCCAACAAAAATACCGCAAACAGCGCGAACACGGTCAAATAGACCAGCGTCAGCTTGAACGTGGTGGTGCGAAATAGTTTACCGAGCGCCGTCACGTATCATGTATCCCGCGCCGCGGACCGTGTGCAAAAGCGGCTGGGAGAATCCTTTATCGATTTTCGAGCGCAAGCGCGAGATGTGGACGTCGATCACATTGGTTTGCGGGTCGAAATGGTAGTCCCACACGTTCTCCAGCAGCATGGTGCGGGTCACCACCTGGCCGGCGTGTTTCATCAGGTATTCCAGCAGGCGGAATTCGCGCGGTTGCAGCTTCATTTCCTCAGCTCCGCGGCGGACCTCGCGCGATAGCCGGTTGAGCTCGAGATCACCGACCCGCAGCACGTTTTCTTCGTTGCGGCCTCCTCGGCGGCGCGAAAGCACTTCGACCCGCGCCAGCAGCTCGGTGAATGAATAGGGCTTGGGCAGGTAATCGTCGCCGCCGGCGCGCAAACCCTTGACCCGGTCATCGACCTGGCCCAGCGCCGACAGGATGAGCGCGGGAGTCTCAATCCCCTTGTCGCGCAGCGTGCCGATCAGGGAGAGCCCATCGCGCTTGGGAAGCATGCGGTCGACGATTAGCACGTCGTATTCGCCGTCGAGCGCCATCGCCAGACCGTCTTCGCCGTCGGTGGCGGCGTCAGCGATATGGCCAACCTCGCGGAACGCCTTGACCAAATAGTCGGCGGCGTCGCGGTCGTCCTCGATGACCAGAAGGCGCATGGTGACCCGATCCGGTTGCGCATCGGCCATCCGGCCGACGGCGCGAGCCCCTTGAATATCGGCATAAGTGGGCATCGGTTACACCAATTCCAGTCAAATCGGCAGCGGGTCCTTGCCCGGCCTGGTCTCCCCCCGAAATGCCGGCCCTTTAAAGCCACCGCCCCAATTTCGTACGCGAGGGGGGGTGGCGGATTTGGCCCGCCACCCCCTCAACGACCCCACCCCAGCGGGGGCGACGGATGCCAGGGTTGGAGTTCGGAGCGGAAAACGGCCAGAATGTCAGGTCCGCCCGTTTTCCTGGATAAAGACCGGGACGGGCATGAGGCCCGCCCCGTTGAGTTCGAACCGCCAGCGGGGGCGACGTATGCCAGCGGAACGTCCCCAAACTCGTGTTAGCCGCGACCGACCGGCAGGGCGACGAAGCGGGTGTTGTCACCCGATTTCACCCGCATCAGCACGCTGCGTTTGCCTTCCGTACGTGCGCTGGCAACCACCTCGCGCACGTCGGCTGGCGTCGAAACGGATTTGCCGGCGACTTCCAAGATTACGTCGCCAGTGGAAAAGCCGTGATCGGCGGCGATACCGGAGGAATCGACGCCGGTGACCACCACACCTTGCCCGCCGGCGCCCGCGACACGGCCGGCCGGAGCCAGCGTGAGTCCGAGCTTGGCGAGATCGACATTGCCACTATCGGATGGCGCAATGGCGTCGGCGCGCGCCTCCTTGGCGTTCGGCAACTCGCCTAGCGTCAGGGTGACCGTCTTCTCCGAACCCTTGTGCAGGACCGCGAGCTTGACCGAAGCCTTCGGGGGCATGGCTCCGATCCGCTTGGCGAGGTCGCGGGCGTCCTTGATCGGCTTGCCATCGACCGCGGTGATGACGTCGCCGGCTTCGATTCCGGCCGTCTTCGCCGGGCTATCGGCTTGCGGTTCGGCGACCAGCGCGCCTTCCGCCTTTTTGAGGCCGAGGCTGTCGGCGATGTCCTGTGTCACCGGTTGGATCTGCACACCGATCCAGCCGCGCGTCACCGAGCCATGCTGCTGGAGCTGGCTGATCACACTGGTAACCGTTTCGGCGGGGATTGCGAAGGCGATGCCGACGGAGCCGCCCGATGGCGAGAAGATCGCGGTGTTGACGCCAATGACGTTGCCGTCGACGTCGAAGGTCGGGCCGCCGGAATTGCCCTTGTTCACGGGGGCATCGATCTGGATGAAGTCATCGTAGGGCCCTGCGCCGATGTCGCGCCCGCGCGCGGACACGATACCGGCCGTGACCGTTCCGCCGAGGCCGAACGGATTGCCGACGGCAATCACCCAGTCGCCGATTCGCGGGGCGTGATCGGCGAACCGGACATGAGGGAAGTCATTTCGTCCGTCGACCTTGATCAG
>DATNMT010000631.1:0-2525 GCA_035602495.1 Bradyrhizobium sp. | reverse complement strand
TCGCCGATCGCCTCGCCGAGTTCTGCAACAATGTGCAGGCGAAGGCGGCGTGAGCCCTGCAGAGAAGGTGCGCCCCCTCCCGCTCTTTGCGGGGGAGGGTTGGGGTGGGGGCTCTCGCGGCATTGGGATTCGCGGAGAGAGCCCCCACCCGCCTCGCGTTGCTCGGGACCCTCCCCCGCAAGCGGGAGAGGGAAGAAAGCTACGCCGACGGTGCGCCCCCTCTCCCGCGCTTGAGCCTGTGAAGGAAACGGTTTTCCATGTTACATTCTTTCGCGACCGGCCAAGTTGCGAACGCTGGAGCAATTCGCGAGCCGATCCTGCGATCAGGTCCAGCTCAGGGCATCAGGTCATCTGTAGGCGCAATTCCCGTCTGTTCGTAGTAAACGTTCGATCAAACAGCTTTAGCCTGCAACCGGTATGCCGCCATCAGATTGTTGGCGAGCGCATGCCACAGAGCCACTGCCTTGGCTTTGATCAGGCCGCGTACCGGAAGGAACCCGAAGCCGTGGTTCTTGAGGTGGGCGTTGATCCGCTCGATGAGTTTGCGGTCCCTGAAGACCTCTTGGCCGGCCGAGGTATCCATCCGGCTGCGCCATGCCTTCACGCTCTCGGGTTCCTTTGCTCGGTTCCTCACACGGTTGGCAAGCGTCCCGGGTTTGACGTCGTCGCGCTCGGTCGGCGATGGCGCAAAGACTGTCACCGGGTCCATCTCACGCGAAGCCAACGCGGCAATGTCGTCGCTGGTGGCGTAATGAGTGTCGACCAGAAGGTTTTCCGGGGCTTTGCCGTAGCGGCGCACGATGTCGTCCACCATCGGAACCGCGAGACCGGCATCGTTGCGTCGATCCGTCATCTCGACCGAGACGATGATGCCCTCCTTGGGTGTGACCGCAAGCTGTGCGTTGAAGGCCGGCCGCACCGCTCCGTCGGGAAAGCGCATATTGCGTGCCTCCGCATCACTGAGCGAGGCGCTCGGCTCGGACTTCTTCCTGGCCTCGTCCTGGGGATGCGTCTTCGCCCGTTTCTCCTTCTCGGCCCGAACCTTGTCGAGTGCCGCCCGCGCCCGGCCGGCGCGCTCCTTCACGTCCCGCGCCGCTCGCTCTTTGGCCGCCAGTCTGCGTTGCGAGGAGGCTTTCGGATCAGTCTCGATTTCCGCCTTGAGTTCGGCGAGCCGGCGCTCCACCGCAGCCTCGATCCGCGCCAGCTTGCCAGCAGTCTTAAACGATCCCCGGCTGGCATTCGCCCGCACCTTGGTGCCGTCGACCACGATCTCCTCGAGCGAGATCACTCTCGCCTTGATCAGAGCCGTCACACTTTCGGTCAGCAGTCGATCCAGCAGCCACACATGCGCCACCCGGAAGTCCGCAAGCCCGTGATAGTTCAACGGTACCCCGCCGGCGATCCATCGGTACGCCAAGTCGCTTTGCGTGAGCCGTTCAAGCTGACGGGCCGAACCGACCCCTTCGATGGTCGCATAAAGCCACAACGCCATCAGAACTGCGGGATCAGGCGGCGGCCGTCCCGGCTCGCCCTCGCGGGCTTTGATGGCGTCGTACAACGCCGACAGCTCAAGCCCCTCGACAAAGCCCATCACGATCCGGGCGCGATGATCGCTCGGCAGCAATGCCTCCAGATCAACGAAATCCCACCGTGTCTGCAGACGATCCGCCCGAAGGAACCGCGCCTCGCTCGCCATCGAATCACCTCGCGTTGCAGCGAAAGTGAATCACACACCCGGGGCAACGCCAATTTCTTCACACGCTCAAGAGCGGGAGAGGGGGCGTAGCGGCGCGCGGCGCCAACGAAGAACTCTGAAGAACTCTATTGTCGGTAGACTCACGCCGCGTCGATGCGCCTGAAGCCGTTCCATACCGCGGTGGCGGCGCCGGAGGTAAGCACCGGAAAAATCCGTGTGTCCTGATAATTGCCGTTCAGCGAAATCCGCGCCAGCGCGGTCAGATGATCGGCACTTTCGGGAAAGAGCATGCCCGGCCGCGTCGTCACCGCGGTCTTGAATCCGGCGCTGCGCGCCAGCGCGAACTCGCGGGCGCCGGCGGCGATCTTGTCGCCATAGGGATAGGCAAGATCGACGACCGGACGCTGCAGCACGTCTTCAATCCGCGCGCGGCTGATCGCCATCTCGTGGCCGGCGATCTGCTCGGTTTGCCGGGCGAGATTGCAATGCGTGATGGTATGCGCGCCGATCGTGATCAGCGGGTCTTCCGCGAATGGCTTCAGCTCGTCCCAGGACATGCAGAGGTCGCGGCAGATGGCGATTTCGTCGACGCCATGACGCGCGCACAGCGCGCCGATTTCGCGATGGATGTCATGCTCGCCCGGCAACGCGCGCAGCCAGCCGTGCAGACGGTCGAACGCGGCCTGCTTGGCGGCCGGCGTGGACGTATCGAGGCGGACGGCGTCACCGCCCATCGCGACCTCGATCGAGGAGGTTTTGGCGATCACCATCTCCAGCGCGATCCACCACAGCCGGCCGATGCCTTCGGCAAAATCGCTGGCCACAAAAA
>DATNMT010000195.1:0-3225 GCA_035602495.1 Bradyrhizobium sp. | reverse complement strand
GCGAAATCGTGTGGTCCTGGCACCCCGACGCTGGTGTCAAGTTCGCAGGGGCAACCCTGCGGGCGACGGTGGCAAAAAAGCCCGGTCGCCGGGGAGAGCGCGATATAAGCCGTAAACCATTGCGCGGGGAATGCCGGGTGATTCCGGTGTGACCTGACGAACGCGTGTGCGCTCTACCACTACCATTGCATACGCGCTTGCGGGCGCATCGAGCGCCCGGCATTCCCTGCGCCCTCCATGGGCGAAGGATTCAGGCATCACCTCGGGCGCAATGCGTCGCGGGAACGCGGACGCGTATCTCTAAAACTAGCTGTTTGAAAATTGAATCTGTTCAGGCGCAAAAATACGCCTTGCCTCTCCGCTTGCGGGGGAGAGCCTGCCCTCGGGCTTGATCCGGGGGTCGACGCGCTCGGCAGCGCAATTGCGCGCCAGAGCGCGGCGGGTGGGGGAAGGTCTATCCCCTCGACCAGCGCGTTTTGCGGAGGCACCCCCACCCCAACCCTCCCCCGCAAGCGGGAGAGGGAGCTCAGCGCCGTTGCCGAGACACCATCGCTTCACTTCAAACGGTCGGCGGTTTCCTAGCTACTGCATACAAAGGCCCACGCATTTGCTATGCTCCGGCGCGCGCCACATCTTTCAACCCGGCGCAAGGGAGACACGCCATGGCCAAGGGTCAGATGCGCAGCAACAAGGAAAAGAAAAAACCGAAGGCCGACAAGAACCTCAAGAAGGGCGGCGTCGCGCCGGTCAATCCGTTCGCCACCGGCAAGACGCCGGCCGGGCAGAGCCCCAACAGCCGCAAGAGCTGAGGCCGGAATTCTCCACGCATGGCCTCGACGCCGTGGATCGTTCGCGGCCGTGCGGACAGGGCTCGACCGGCGGAGAACGACATGGTCGAGGAGCTGCATCGCCAGCGCGTGCTGAAATTTCTCGATGCGTTCTATTCGGGCGATCTCGAGGGCGCGCTGGCCTGCTGCACCGACGACATCGATCTCGTCGCCCGTGCGCCGGTCGACCTGCTGCCGCATATGGGCCGCCGCCAGGGCAAGGCGGCCGTCACCGAGACGTGGCAGACCGTGCATTCGCACTATTCCAGCATGCGCCACGAGGTGCCGATGGTCGTCGCCGAGGGCGACAAGGTCGCGGCCCTGATCCGGGTGTTCTTCCGCAAGAAGAACAGCGAGCGGATGATGCAGTTCACCATCGCGGATTTCTACACCTTGCGCGACGGCCGCATCATGCGGATCAGCCAGTTCCTCGACACCTTCGACGTGGTGCAGCAACTGCTCGACCGCGACATCGCCGGGGACCTGGCCGGCGACGGGCCGGGCAAGGGATAGCTCGCCGTCATTCCGGGGCGCCCGAAGGGCGAACCCGGAATCTCGAGATTCCGGGTTCGATGCTTCGCATCGCCCCGGAATGACAAGGCCGCACCGCAGGGACCATGACCGTCATCATGTCGCCCGCCGGCGCCCGCGATGCGGCAACGCGCCGCAGAGCATATGCGGCAAAATACAGCTCTTGGTTGTGAAGCGGTTTTGAACTGTCAGCGTCAAACGGCTGGAACCCTTGATTACCGTTTGATCGGCGGAAAATTCGGATCACTATGCAACCACAATGCGAGTCGGGCGAAACCCCGGCGGAGAACGACGATGGTCGAGCAACTCAACCGGCAGCGGGTGCTGAACATGCTCGACACGTTTTATGCCGGCGACATCGAGGGCGCGCTGGCGCGCTGCACCGACGATATCGACTACCTCGCCTCGGCCCCGATCGACATCCTGCCGCATCTGGGCCACCGCCGCGGCAAGGCCGAGGTGCGCGAGATGTGGCGAACCGTCCACAGCCGCTATTCCAGCATGCGCTACGAACTGCCGGTCATCGTCGCCGAAGGCGACAAGGTCGCGACCCATCTGCGGGCGTTCTTCAAGAAGCGCAGCAACGACCGCGTCATCCAGTTCGACATCGCGGTGTTCTTCACGCTGCGCGACGGCCGCATCGCCCAGATCCGCGAGGTGATCGATTCCTTCGATCTGGTCCAGCAGGTGCTCGAGCGCGACCTCGCCGCGGTGCTGGCGGAACGCAAGCCGGAGAAGACGTAGTCATCGTCATTCCCCGATGTGCGATTGCACATCGTGGATGCGCCACTTGGCGCAGGCCCGGAATCCATAACCACGATCGGTAGTTATGGATTCCGGGCTCGCTCACTTCGTCGCGCCCCGGAATGACGGGCGAACATTAATTTCCGCGCCGCGTTGAACCTCGCGGCCTCCGGCCGCTACTCATCTCGGGCTATTGCGGACATCAACTCGAAGAAACACCGCCATGAAGATTGCGCTGCTCGTGCTGCTCGGTCTGTTGCTGGGTGCGCTGGGCGGCGCGGCGCTCGGGATCGGCGCCGGTCTGGCCTGGGTCGCAATCTTCAAAACCACCGGTTTTGAAGGCTATAGCGGGATGCTGGTGTTCTTCACCTTCATGCCGCTGGGGGCGGCGATCGGCGGGCTGGGCGGCGCGGCGCTGTTCGGCGTGATCGCCATCCGCGACGCTGAAATCGCCATCGAGCGGGAGCCGGCGCGGCGGCGCGATAACTAGATCGGCAAAACCGGTGACATCCGTGCAATGCAAAATTGCGCGTTGCTTTTTGGCCAGCTGCCATTATTTGGGCTTCAATTATTGAAAGTGCAGCATCCAGGCACGGCGTCGCCGATGACGCCCATCAGGGTCGTTTGCTGAATCGCAATCCAGTTCGGAAAGCAGAAAGCATGACAGAGCATAGCCTCTGGCGTTTCTCCCGCGCGTTTCATCGCGCCATCAACGAACGCCGGTACGATGAATTTGAAGAACTGATCGATGAGGATGTCGAGTGGGCGATCTATGGCCCGATCGACATGTTTCCGTTTCTCGGCGCCCGCCGCGGCAAGGCCGCCGTGCTGGAGGTGATGCGGCAGATCGCCGAGAACGTGCAGGTGCACCGCTTCGATCGCGAGACCATCATGCTCGGCGTGGACTCCGCAGCCTCGATGCTGCGCTACTCGCTGACCGCGCTCGACTCCAACAAGCCGATCTCGCTGCGGATCGCCCATTTCGCGCAGTTCAAGGCCGGCCGGCTGTCGAGCCTGCGCGTGCTGGTCGATACCTTCGACCTGGTCGAGCAGACGCTCGGGCGTCCGATCCATCTGCCGAAGATGACGTCGGTCGCGTAGCGCTGTCATTCCGGGGCGATGC
>DATNMT010000191.1:0-6306 GCA_035602495.1 Bradyrhizobium sp. | reverse complement strand
ACTATCATATCCACTGGCTCGAACAATATCTGGCCGGCAAGCCGACGGACTGAACCGCCGGCTTGCTCCAAAAAAATTGCAGGACCGAGCGGAACCCGTTGCCCCGACAGGCGTTTGTGTGGCCGGGGGAAGCCTGCCTATCCGGGGAGCGCTTCCGTTGATTGATCACATGAGACGTTGTGACGCCTGACGCCACGCGCCGGCGCGCCATTGGGCAAATCCTGCTGCTTGCGGCGGGATTTTTGGTGCTGGTGGCGATCAGCGCCTCCTCCGTCATCCTTGTCAATCAGGCGCGCAAGGACAATGGCCTGGTTGTACACACCGTGGAGGTGGAAAACCAGATCAATACCCTGCTGCTGGAAATTCGTCGCGCCGAAAGCGGCGTGCGGGGTTATTTGCTGACCCGGGGACCGGAGTTCTTGAGCGACCATCAGGCTGCCGTCGCGGCCACCCTGCCCGCCGTTGAAAAACTGGCGCGGTTGACGGCCGACAATCCGGTTCAAACCGAAAACACCGGGAAATTGCGGTCGGCTGTCGAAGCCCGGCTCGATCAGTTCGCCAAGGAAATGAATTTCCTCAAGCAGAACCAGCCTGAGGGCGCCGTCGCGCTGGTGCGCGAGGCCGCCGCAAGCAATACCAGTGGCGCGATCCGCGACGTGGCGCTGGCGATGCGCGACGAGGAGGAACGACTGTTCGCCGTGCGAGCCGACAACGCCGATCGAACCCAGCGGCTTGCATCGCTGGTGACCATCGCGGGCTCCGGCCTTGTGATTGCGCTCGCCGGCATCTCGATCTTTCTGGTGCGCCGCTCGGCGCGCGCGCGCGACGAGGCCGAAGCGCTGTTGCGCGACAACAACATCAATCTGGAGACCACCGTCGACCAGCGTACCGCCGACCTTCGCGAGGCCAACAACGAAATCCAGCGTTTTGCCTATATCGTCAGCCACGATTTGCGCTCGCCGCTGGTCAACATCATGGGCTTCACCAGCGAATTGGAGGAATTGCGCGCCGACATTTTCAGGCGGATCGCATCCTTAAGCCGCGCCGCCGGCCCGGTTTCGCCGCTGCCGGTGGTTACCGGCGACGCCGAACCGGCGCTCGACGGCGAAGACAGGCAGCTGTCGCAGGATTTTTCGGAGGCGCTTTCATTCATCAAATCTTCGATCGCCAAGATGGATCGCCTGATCACCGCCATCCTCAACCTCACCCGCGAGGGGCGGCGCGAATTCGAACCGGTGCCGATCGATACCCGCGAACTGATCGAAGGCATCGTGGCGACGGTGGCGCACCAGGCCGCCGAGGCCCAGGCCCGGATTCGCATCGAAGCGCTGCCGAACATCATTTCCGACCGCCTCGCGCTGGAGCAGATCTTCTCCAATCTGATCGACAACGCGGTCAAATACCTCAAGCCCGGCGTTCCCGGCGACATCTCGGTCCGGGGCCGGACCAGGCTCGGCTTTGCGATCTTCGAGATCGTCGACAACGGGCGCGGCATCGATCCCAGGGATCACCAGCGGATCTTTGATCTGTTCCGGCGCGCCGGCGCGCAGGACAAGCCCGGCCAGGGCATCGGCCTGGCCCACGTCCGCGCCCTGGTGCGGCGATTGGGTGGAACCATGTCGGTACAATCGGAACTCAACAGCGGCAGCACGTTTACGATCACGCTGCCGATCGCCTGGACAGCCAGCAACCGGAACAGGGATACATGAGCCAGCCAGTCACCATCATCATGATCGAGGACGACGAGGGACACGCCCGTCTGATCGAGCGAAATATCCGCCGCTCCGGGGTCAACAACGCGATCTTGCCGTTCAGCAACGGTACAGCCGCCATGAACTATTTGTTCGGCAAGGATGGCAGTGGCCTCGATCGCAAGGGCGAGGCGCTGTTGATCCTGCTCGACCTCAATCTGCCCGATATGACCGGCATCGAGATCTTGCGGCGCGTCAAGGAGAACAAATATCTCAAATGTGCGCCGGTTGTGGTGCTGACCACGACCGACGATTCCCAGGAGATCAAGCGCTGCTATGAGCTCGGCTGCAACGTCTACATCACCAAGCCGGTGAACTACGAGAGCTTCGCCAACGCCATTCGCCAGCTCGGACTGTTCTTCTCCGTCATTCAGGTTCCCCCGGCCGCCATATGACCCCTGCGATGCCGATATTATTGTACATCGACGACGATGAGGGGCTGGCCCGGCTGGTCGATCGCGGCCTGACGCGGCTCGGCTTCAAGGTCGTGCATGCGGCAAGCGGCGCGGCCGGGCTCGAACGGGTTCAGCAAGGCGGCATCGACGTGGTGGCGCTCGATCAATACATGCCGGGCCTCGACGGGCTGGAAACGCTGGAGCGCATCCTGGCGGTCCCGAACGCGCCACCGGTGGTGTTCGTCACCGCCGCACAGGATTCCTCGATCGCCGTCACCGCGCTGAAGGCCGGGGCCGCCGACTACCTGGTCAAGGACGTGCACGGCGATTTCATCCCGCTGCTGCAGGTCGCGGTCGACGGCGCGTTGCGGCAGGCGGCGATCCAGAAGGCGCGCGACGACGCCGAGGCCGAGGTCCACGCCTCGCGCGACCGCTATGCGGCGCTGGCCGCCGAGCGCGAGGTGTTGTTGCGCGAGGTCAACCACCGCGTCGGCAACAGCTTGCAGATCATCGCCTCGCTCCTGCATCTGCAGGCCAATTCGAGCACCCAGGACGACGTCAAGGCGGCGCTGACCAACGCGGTGGGTCGCGTCGCCGCGGTGGCGCAGGTGCACCGCCGGCTCTATACCTCCCACGACCTCAAGAGCGTGCTGCTCAATCAGTATCTCGACGCCCTGCTCGAAGATCTCAGACGCTCGGCCGAGGGCAACCGGATGTCGCGGCTGACCTTGAAGGCCGAGCCGGTCGAGATCGATCCCGACCGGGCGGTCGCGATCGGCATCATCGTCAACGAGCTGGTGATGAATGCCGTCAAATACGCCTACCCCGACGGTGCCGGTCCGATCCACATTGAACTCACCGCGCAAGACGACGATCTGGTGCTGTCGATCGCCGATGACGGCGTCGGCCTCAACGCGAAGTCCGACCCGCGCTCCACCGGCATGGGGCAGCGTATCGTCAGCGCCATGGCCGCCAAGCTCGAGGCCAGCGTCGAGCGCGATCCGGCCCATGCCGGCACCCGGATCGTGCTGCGGTTTGCCCGTGTCAACAAGCCGGCCGCGAAACCCGGCTGTACGGCGGCGAGCTAGCCGCGACCGCCTCGACCAGCCTTCAGTTGATGGTGACGTCGGCGTCCTTGACGACCTTGGCCCACTTGACAACGTCCGCTTGCAGGATTCCAAGAAACTCCTCGGGCGAGGTAATGAGCGGCTCGGCGCCCTGAGCAGCAAGAAAATCGATCATCTCCGGGGTACGGAGAATGCTGGCAACATCGCTGTTGATCTTGCGCACAATCGCCATGTCGGTTCCTGCCGGCGCCAGAATTCCCCACCAGGGATTTACGTCGAAGCCCGGTAATCCCGATTCGGCCATCGTCGGAATCTCAGGAGCTATAGCGATACGCCGCGCGCTGCTGACGGCAATTGCGCGAACATTTCCGCCCCGGACCATCTGCAGTACGGATGGGACGCTGCTGAATGCCGCGTCGACTTGTCCGCCCATGACATCCGTAATGGCGGGAGCCACGCCCCTGTAAGGAACGTGCAGGATGCTGATTCCGGTATCCGCCTTGAGCATCTCGCCGAGAAGATGATTGACCGAACCGTTACCGGAGGACGCGTAAGTCAGCGCGCCGGGCTTGGCCCTCGCAAGCGCAATGAACTCCTCGAGGTCCTTGGCCGGAAGCTTTGGATGAACAATGAGAATGAACGGAGTGACGGCAAGCGTTGCGACCGTTTGAAAATCCTTGATCGTATCGAAGGGAATCTTGGGATAGAGGCTGGCATTGATCGCCTGCGAGCCAGCATAGGTCACGAGCAGCGTATAGCCGTCAGGCGAGGATTTCGCGACAACGTCCGTCCCGACCACCCCTCCGGCACCGGCGCGATTCTCGATAACGACTGGCTGTCCCCACCGCTCGCTCAGGATTTGCCCTATCTTGCGCGCGAAGACATCGGTCGCGCCTCCCGGAGTCTGCGGCACCACGAACTTGACCAGTTTTGCCGGAAACGGCTGAGCCGTCGCCGGTGCCTCCAACAGGCCGAAGCAGCCGAGAGCTGCAATAAATCCAGTGAGCAGGATTGCGGGACGCATGGTGTTTCCTCCGTCAAGAATGTCGAAACCGAGAGGCGTTCCCGGTACAAGGCGCCCTCAGCAGCATCTCGACGAAATGCGACCCACTCCAAAATGGCCCCCACGGCGGCCGCCGGTCGCAGATTCCACCGCTTCTCGATCGCATCTCCCAAAAGCGGGAGTTCCACCCAGAGACTGTTCGCACAATGACCCAGGAAAACTAACAGGGAAAGGTGCGCCCGGAAACTTAAGACCGATCATGCCCGGCAACGCGACCTGCGAGTCCACGCCCTAGCCGCGCCGACCCCCGGCCTGCTATCTTGCCGCGCATGACGTCGCGCGACTCCGCCGCTGCCGAAATAACTCCCGAAGTGCTGCTGCGCGCCTATGCCTGCGGCATCTTCCCGATGGCCGAGAGCGCCGACGATCCGACGCTGTTCTGGGTCGAGCCGGAAATGCGCGGCGTGATCCCGCTCGACGGTTTTCGCGTTGCCTCGCGCCTGTCCCGCACGGTGCGCTCCGACCCCTTCACCGTCACCGTCAACACCGCCTTCAAGGCGGTGATCGCCGGCTGCGCGGCGCCGCAGGCCGGCCGCGAGGACACATGGATCAACAAGCGCATCCGCGAACTCTATGTCGGCCTGCACGGATTGGGCCACGCGCACAGCGTCGAGATCTGGGACAATGACGACCTCGTCGGCGGGCTCTACGGCGTCAGCCTGGGGCGCGCGTTTTTCGGCGAGAGCATGTTTCACCGCACCCGCGACGCCTCGAAGGTGGCGCTGGTGCACCTGGTGGCGCGCCTGATCGCGGGCGGCTTCGAGCTGCTCGACACCCAATATGTCACCGAGCATTTGCGCAGTTTCGGCGCCGTCGAAATCTCGCGCCGCCGCTATACCGCCCTGCTCGACAAGGCGATCAAGGGCGAGGCGGATTTTGGCACATTGCCGGTCGACCGTCCGGTCAGCGGCGCGCGGGCGCTGGAGATTATCGCCGAGCGGCGGTAAGCGGCTAGTTCCCGAAAATTCCACCGAACAAACCGCCGGGACGTTGCGGCGGTGGAGGCGGCGGAGGAGGCTGCTGCTGGAATTGCGGCTGGGGCGGGGGCGACGAACGCTGGACCTGCTGCTTCGGCGGCGCGCGCTTCTGCGCCGGCGGCGGCGGTGCAACTGGTTTCGGCGGTTCGGTCGGCGCCGCCGACACGATGGTGGTATCGGGGACTTTGCAGTCGGTCAGCCAGATGTCGTAGATCGGATGCTCGACGCCGTGCAGGCCGGGGCTTGCCGCATACATCCAGCCGGAAAAAATCCGCTTCACCTCGCCCTGCAGCGTGATCTCGTCGACCTCGACAAAGGCGTCGGTGTTGGCGGCTTCCGTGGCCGGGCGGGTGTAGCAGGCGTCGGTCTTGACCCGCAGCGCGCCGAACTGGACCGTCTCGCCGATATCCTCGTCGAAATTGATGATGCGCCCGGTGATCTTGTCGAGCCCGGAAAAGCTCGCCTTTTTGTTGACGATCTTCTGCGCCGGCGGCTCGGTGACCACCTCGTCGCCGGGCTGCAAGGTGGCCGGCGACTGCGGCACGCCCTTCGACTGGCGCTGCCCCGGCGGCAATCCGGGCAGCGGATTGGCGCCCGGCGGCGCCACCGCGACGCCCTGGCCGGGACCCGGACCCGGCTGCGGCGGGGCGACTGCAATGCCCGGCGGGACGTTTTGCGGAATCACGGTGGTGCCGGGTGGCGGCGCCAGCGGCTGCGACTGCACCGAGCCGGGCGGCGGCACGCCCTGCCCCGGCAGCGGGTGGTTCGGCGTCGGCAGCACGCGGCCTTGCGGCAGTTCCGGCACTTCCTCTTCGTCGTCGGGTGGCGGCTGGTTGCCGCGCGGAATGGCACCGGGCGGGCGCGGGGCGGGATCGGAAAAAATATTGCCGATCTGCGCGCGCGCCGGCGGCGCAAGCGAGATCGCTGTGGCGGCCAAAAGCGCCGCAAAACCGGCTAGCGTAATGGTTCGAAACATCTCGCTGCTTTAACAGGCGAATCGGGCTCGCGACATCGTAATATCCGCCGCTCCCGGTTAACGCGGCGAATACGGCG
>DATNMT010000190.1:0-2263 GCA_035602495.1 Bradyrhizobium sp. | reverse complement strand
CCAGCTCAGGCGCGCCTGCGATGCCGCCGCCCAGATGGCCGAGATCGGCAAGCAGGTGTCCCCGCACACCCTTCGTCACAGCTTTGCGACGCATCTTCTGGAGCAGAACACCGATATCAGGGTGATCCAGGTCTTGTTGGGGCACGCCAAGCTCGACACCACGGCGCTCTACACCCGCGTCGCCACCAAGACCATCCGGGAGATCATGAGCCCGCTCGATCATATTACGGGCAAGCTCAAAGAGGGCACTGAGCCGCCCGCCTGAAGCGCGGCACGTGTCGCGTCCATCGCTGGAGGTCGCGGACATCTTTCGCGGCCACGGCCCGGCATGGCGCCGGGCCAATGCCAGCCATGTCAGCCTCGGCCAGTTGAAGGTGATGTCGGCGATCGAGAACTGCCGCACGGCGGCGCTCGGTGGTCATGTCGCGCGCTGCGAGGACTGCGCCTATACGACCATCGCGTACAACAGCTGCCGCAACCGGCATTGCCCGAAGTGCCAGGGGGCGGCGGCAAAGGATTGGCTGGCCGCGCGCGAGGCCGATCTGCTGTCGGTGCCGTACTATCATGTCGTGTTCACACTGCCGGCGGCCATCGCCGACATCGCCTACCAGAACAAGGCCGTCATCTATGACCTGTTGTTCAAGGCCTCGGCCGAGGCCCTGATCACCATCGCGGCCGACCCCAAGCACCTCGGCGCCCGCGTCGGCATCACCTCGGTCCTCCATACCTGGGGCTCGGCCATGACCCATCATCCGCACGTCCACATGATCGTACCGGGTGGCGGCATCTCGCTCGACGGCGAGCGTTGGGTGGCATGCCGGCCCGGTTTCTTCCTGCCAGTGCGCGTGCTCTCGCGCCTGTTCCGCCGGCTGTTCCTGGCCAAACTGCTCGCCGCCCACCAGACCAACCGCCTGAAGTTCTTCGGCGATCATGCCGCTCTCGCCGACGTTCAGGCGTTCGCGGCCTACCTGGCGCCGCTGCGCCGAACCGAATGGGTCGTCTATGCCAAGCGCCCGTTCGGCGGGCCACAGGCCGTGCTGGCCTATCTGTCCCGCTATACCCACCGCGTCGCCATCGCCAACAGCCGGCTGATCGCCTGCGACCGCTCCAGCGTCACGTTCCGATGGAAGGACTATCGGGCCGATGGTCGTGATCGCCAGAAGGTCATGACACTCTCAACCGCCGAGTTCATCCGTCGCTTCCTGATCCATGTCCTGCCGCAGGGCTTCCACCGCATCCGTCACTACGGCCTGCTCGCCAGCGGCACGCGCGCCAACAACATCGCCCGCGCCCGCCTCTTGCTCAAGCTGCCGGCGGCACAGCCCGAGGCCGGGGATACCAACTGCGCCGAGACTAACGAGCCGCTCGCGCACCCGTGTCCGTGCTGCGGCGGTCGCATGATCATCATCGAGATGTTCCAGCGCGGCTGCTCGCCACGCTACCGTCCCGACACATCCGCCGCCATGGTCAGGATCGACACATCATGACCAGCGTCAATTTGCGGCGACAACCCAGTGCGGCCCTTCGACTTCGCCGGCTCTCAAACGGCCAGCAACATGCTCGCCGCCGTGCGGTCATGGACAGCCGTCTTCTCGCTCGATCTCCGATGCGCAACGCCGATTTTGCATGTCGCGATCGGTTGACCGGGTTCGTTGCCCCCTCGATCGCTTCCCAAACACGCGCTCAATGCACTTCGGCAACAGAGCACCAGCGACCAAATTCCCATAGCTTCTGACGCTCCACCGCTCCCGACCTCCCGCGGTTTCCTCCTTTGGAGGTTTGCGTACGCCGGCCCCGGTGTGCGTGGCGCCACCTTCATGGGGCCGGCATCCGCAAACCTTCACACAAACGGACTCATGCACTGCAGCAGGGCACACTCGAGATCACGATGGCAGCATGAAATTCGTCGAGCGGCAACCCTTCGCCGATCCCGATGCCGCCGCGCGCAGGATCGTCGAGACCGCGAACGGCGTCGAATCGGTGCAGGATGGCCGTATCTTCATCGAACGCGTCAATGAGCCATTTCTGGCGGCTGTGGCGGCACGAGAGCGGCACTTACCTGACAATCACCGAGGGGGCGGCGCTGTTTGCCTGATCCACGACTAGTGACCGCGAAAGCACACCCGCATAGATTTCGCAGAAACGCACAGCCCGCAAGTTACCTTCTTTAGGATCGCAAGCTAAATCTAGAGACACTTTCGTTTCAGAAGGACCTGCGATGACCCTGCTTGTGACCGTAAATGAGGCAGAGGAGGATCAGACT
>DATNMT010000629.1:0-34519 GCA_035602495.1 Bradyrhizobium sp. | reverse complement strand
GCGCGTCCGGCAGTGGTCTAAATTCGGCGCGCCGGTCGAAATCCTCTCGCGCGACGAGACCCGCGCGATGCTGGGATCGGAGGCCTGGTACGGCGGTTTCTGGAACCGGTCCGGCGGTCATATCAATCCGCTGGCGCTGGCGCGCGGCCTTGCGCGCGTGGTGCTGGAACGCGGCGGCCGCATTTTTGCGCGTTCGCCGGCAACCAGCTTTGAACGGCAGAATGGCCGTTGGATTGTCAAGACGGCGCAAGGGCAGATCAGCGGCAGGGCCCTGGTCGTCGCCACCAACGCCTATAGCGGTGAGTTCTCGAAATCGCTGGTGCCTGATATCGCCCATGAGGTGATGCCGATACTGTCCTGGCAGATGGCGACGCAGCCGCTCTCGGAAGCCGCGCGAAAAACCGTGATTCCCGGCCGGCAGGCGATGTCCGACACCCATGGCGAGCTTTATTTCGCCCGTTACGATGCGCGCCATCGCCTGGTCACCGGTGGCGCCGTGATCGGTCCCGGCAACAAGCCGCAGCGCATCAGGGACCATGTCGCCGAGCGGCTGCAGCGGCTGTGGCCGCAGATCGGGCCGGTTGAGTTCGACCATGTCTGGAACGGTTATGTCGGCATGACCACCGATTTCCTGCCGCGCATTCACCGGCTCGGCCCCAACGCCTTTGGCTGGACCGGATGCAACGGCCGCGCGGTCGCACTCTCGATCGCGCTCGGGGACGAGTTCTCCAAGGCGGTGCGCGGCTATCCCGAAAGCGATCTCGCGCTGCCGTTGACGGACCCGGCGCCGATCGCAGCCCACGGCCTGCTGCGCCGCCTGGCACCGCTGATGCTGATGGTCTACCGGCGGCGCGACGCGCGCGAGATCGCCTGAGGCGGCAATTGTTCAGGGTCTTCCTGCTTGAATCTTCTCGCGTTTCCGCGTTATCGGACCAACGATTGGGCAAAAACGCGATGGCATGGACGCAACTGTGACAAGCTGCTTTTTTGCTTCCGTGCGCCCGAACCGGCATCCCGTCGTTCGAACCACCGTTCGACCTCATCGGCAATGTTGGCGATCATTCAATGAGCTGTCACAAAATCTTCGTTCGGCTGTGACCCGGCTCTGAAAAATTCCGCGCGGCGAATCCGTCGCTTTTCGCAGTTCCAACCCTCAATTCAACTCTATCAGAAGGAGGCAATCCCGATGCGTTTGCCGACAACCCTCAGTTTGGTTTCCGCTCTGGCGCTTGCGGTGGCAGGTGCAGGCGCCCTCGCCGACGATCACGATCACGATCGCGCGTCCACCGCGACGCCGATCAAGCACCTCGTCGTCATCTTCCAGGAAAACGTCTCATTCGACCATTATTTCGGCACTTATCCGAACGCCATGAACCTGTCCGGCGAGACGCCGTTCAAGGCCAGGCCGCGCACGCCGAAGGTCAACAACCTCGCCAACCCGCTCGATGTGAACCATGATTTCAAGCCGCTCGCGGGCGTCGATCTTCTCAACAAAAATCCCAACAGCATTGCGACCAATCCCGTCAATCCCGTTCCCTTTATGACCAATGGCGTCGTCAACAGGAACGGCGCCAACGCAGCGAACCCGTTCCGGCTGTCGCCGGCGCAGGCGCTGACCGCGGATCAGGGCCACAATGAAAGTCCGGAGCAAAGCGCCTACGACAACGGCAACATGGATGGCTTCCCGGTCTTCGTCGGAACCAAAGGTCCGCCGCCGGTCGGCATCGGCAGCAAGGCGCTGGTGATGGGCTATTACGACGGCAACACCGTCACCGCGATGTGGAATTACGCCCAGCATTTCGCGCTGAACGACAACAACTACACCACGCAATTCGGTCCCTCGACCCCCGGCGCGCTCAACCTGATCTCGGGCCAGACCAACGGCATCTCCGCGTCGTTGAACGTCCTGAGCGGCACGACGCTGCTTCATGGCACGCACGAGGCCTTTGGCGATGCGTCTGCGACCCCCAGCATCACGGTCATCGGTGACGGCGACCCGCTGCTCGACGTCTGCTCCAACGGAGGGATCGATCAGGTCACATTGTCCGGCAAGAACGTCGGCGATCTGCTTAATGAAAAGAACATCACCTGGGGTTCGTTCATGGGCGGGTTCGACCTGAGTGTCGTCAACGCCAACGGCACGACGGGCTGCTTGCGGGAAACCAACCCGACTGCGCCGGGTACGCCCGCGTTCACGTCGGTCGACTACATTCCGCACCATGCCTGGTTCCAGTATTATGCGTCGACACGGAACCCGTCCCACAACCCTCCGAGTTCGGTCGCGGCCATCGGCCGCAGCCTGATCCCGGGTACCAACACGCCGGAGCCGGCCAATCACCAGTATGACATCCATCACTTCTTCGACGCGCTCGATGCCGGCAACCTTCCGGCGGTCAGCTTCCTGAAGGCGCCGGCGTTCCAGGATGGGCATGCCGGATATTCCGATCCGCTCGACGAGCAGCATTTCGTTGTTGGCGTGATCAACGCCCTGCAGAACAGCCCGGAATGGTCGGAAACCGCCGTCATCATTCTCTATGACGACAGCGATGGCTGGTACGACCATCAAATGCCGCCGATCGTGAACCCCTCGTTCAGCGCGGCGGTGGACACGCTCAATGGCGTGGGCGTGTGTCAAACCAGCAACGGCTTCCAGCAGGACGAGCCGGTCTCGACCACGCCGCTCAAGGGCACCGCCGGCACCCCGGCATGGGGGCGTTGCGGTTACGGAACGCGGATGCCGCTGTTGGCGGTGTCGCCGTTTGCGAAACCCAATCACGTCGATCACACGCTGACCGACCAGAGCTCGGTGCTCCGTTTCATCGAGGATAACTGGCTCGACGGCAAGCGCATCCAGCGCGGCGGCTCGTTCGACACCATCGCCGGACCGCTCAACAACATGTTCGACTTCGACCGTCACGATGAAGACGGCCCGCACAAGGTCATTCTCGACCCGAATACCGGCGTCGTGGTCTCGGCCTCTGGCGGCGACGTCGACGGTCACGACCGGCACTAGAGCATGATCCGGAAAAGTGGGAACCGGTTTTCCGAAAAGATCATGCGCAAACAAAAATGTAGAGCGGGATGACGATTCGAAGAAAAGGCATCCCGCTCTAGTCGAAGCGTCCACGTAACAGGATGCGAGTTTGATTGAGTTATTTCCGGCGAGGCAGTTTCCGCCTCGCCGGAAGTATTTTTATGCCCGCCGTGTTCAGGCCTGGTTGCGGCCAGCCCTCACCAGCGCGATCAGTTCGTCGCCATAATGTTCGAGCTTCTTGTCGCCGATGCCGGGAATGTTGCGGAGCTCGTTGAGTGTCGCCGGGCGCGCCGCTGCGATGCCGTCGATGGTGGAATCGTGCAGCACGACATAAGCCGGCACACCGCGACTGCGCGCCACCTGCGAGCGCCAGGCCCGGAGCGCGCCGATCAGCGAGGGGTCGCCGGTATTGCCCGCCGCGGCGGGGACGGGTGCAAGATCGCCGCGTCGCGATTTGGCTCGGGTCGTTCGGATGCGCGCGCCGGGAAGCGCCTCGCGCAGCATCACCTCGGTCTCACCCTTCAGCACGCCGCGCGCGCTTTCCGTCAGCTTCAGCGCACCGAACGCCTCGTTGTCGGGCCGTAGATGTCCCAAGGCCACCAGTTGCCGCAGCGCGGCGCGCCACTGCTTTTCGTTGAGCTCGCGCCCGATGCCGAACACTGAAAGCCTGTCATGACCGAATTGCGTGACGCGCTCGGTCAGGCGGCCGACCAGCACGTCGATCAGGTGCATCGCGCCGAACCGCTGTCCGGTGCGATAGGCGCAGGACAGCAGTTTCTGCGCGATCACCTTGCCGTCGCGCAGCACCGGCGGCGACAGGCAGTTGTCGCAATTGCCGCATTTGGCGGGACTGAGCGTCTCGCCGAAATAGCCGAGCAGGCGGCTGCGCCGGCAGTCGGTGGTTTCGGCGAGCCCGAGCAGCGCCTCCAGCTTGCCGGCCGACACGCGCCTGAAGGCCTCGGAGCCTGCGGACTCCTCGATCATGCGGCGCTGCTGCACGATGTCGGACAGGCCATAGGCCATCCAGGCGGTGGACGGTTTGCCGTCGCGCCCCGCCCGCCCGGTCTCCTGATAATAGGCCTCGATGCTTTTCGGCAGATCGAGATGGGCCACAAAACGGACGTCGGGCTTGTCGATGCCCATGCCGAACGCGATGGTGGCGACGATCACGACGCCGTCCTCGTTGATGAAGCGGTCCTGATGCCGCGCGCGGACGCCGGCGTCGAGGCCGGCATGATAGGGCAGCGCCGCGATGCCGGCCTTGGCCAGCGTATCAGCGATATCTTCGACCTTGGCGCGCGACAGGCAGTAGACGATGCCGGCGTCTCCCGCGTGGCGCTCGCCGATGAAGGTTTTCAGCTGCGCCGGCGCGTTCTGCTTCTCGACGATTTCATAGCGGATGTTCGGCCGGTCGAAACTCGCGACAAAGCGCGGCGCGCCGGCCAGCCCGAGCCGGTCGACGATCTCGTTGCGCGTGAGCTCATCGGCGGTCGCGGTCAGCGCGATCCGCGGCACGTCGGGAAAGCGCTCGGCGATCACGGAAAGGCCGATATATTCCGGGCGGAAGTCGTGCCCCCATTGCGACACGCAATGCGCCTCGTCGATCGCAAACAGCGCGATCCTGGCGCGGCCGAGCAGAGCAAGGCAGCGCGGCGTCAACAGCCGCTCCGGCGCGACATAGAGCAGATCGAGGCCGCCTTCGACGAGCCGCGCCTCGACCGCGGCGGCTTCCTCAAACGACAGCGTCGAATTCAGCACCGCCGCTCTCACGCCGGCCTCCAGCAGGCCCGCGACCTGGTCGCGCATCAACGCGATCAGCGGCGAGACCACGATGCCGCAGCCCTCGCGCAACAGCGCCGGCAATTGATAGCACAGCGACTTGCCGCCGCCGGTCGGCATCAGCACCAGGCAGTTGCCGCCATCCGTCACATGCCGGACGATTTCCTCCTGTTCGCCACGAAAGCCAGGGAGGCCGAATACGGAGTTCAGCACGGAGAGCGCGTCGGGGCCCGACGCGGTGTTACGGGCTGAGGTCATGGCGAAGAAATTACCCATCGAAGCACTCAGCGCCACATTTCGCGCATGCGCGCGCCGACGTCGATCCGCGGCCCCTGGCTCGCATTGCGCGGAGCGGCCGCGACCGCAAGCGGCCATGTCGTCTTCTCGAACAGGCCGAGCAGGCGGTCCGGAATAAATCGCGTCCGTGCGGCATAGACGTGGCGGTCGCCGCGGGCGGCTTGACCGTGGGTGAAGAAGCGTTGCGGCACCATCAGCTGCAGATCGTCCCGGGCGCGGGTCATCGCGACATAAAGCAGCCGGCGCTCCTCCTCGATCTCGGCGCTGGTCCCGGTGCCGAGGTCGGACGGCATGCAACCATCGACCACGTTGAGCACGAACACCGATTTCCATTCCTGACCCTTGGCGGAATGGATGGTCGAGAGAATGAGATAATCTTCGTCGAGCAGCGGCACCCCGGCCTGATCGCTGGTCGCATCAGGCGGGTCGAGCGTGAGTTCGGTGAGGAAACGTTCGCGCGACGGATAGCCGCTCGCGATCTGCTCGAGCTGGATCAGGTCGGCGCGCCGGACCTCGGCATCCTCGTGGATGCGCTCGAGCTGCGGCTCGTACCAGAGGCGGGCACGCTCGAGGTCGGCAGGCCAGTTCGAATGGCGGATATCGGCGATCGTGCCTATGAAATCTGTCCAATCCCCGCCGGCGCGCGGCGGGACCGGCGCCTGTGCAAGCGCGGCGATCGGATCGACGCTGTCTGCCATGTGATCGAGCACCCGCTGCGCCGAGGTGGGGCCGACCCCGGGGATCAAATGCAGCAGCCGGAAGCCGGCGACGCGATCGCGCGGATTTTCCACGAAGCGCAGCAGCGCCAGCATGTCCTTGACATGCGCGGCATCGAGGAATTTCAGGCCGCCGAATTTGACGAAGGGGATGTTGCGGCGGGTAAGTTCGACTTCCAGCGGACCGCTGTGGCTCGAGGTGCGAAACAGCACGGCCTGCTGCTTCAACAGCGTACCGGTTTCGCGGTTCTCCAGCACCCGTTCGACGATGCAGCGCGCCTGATCGGCTTCGTCGCGGACACTGATCAACTGCGGCCTTGCGCCCGAGGTCCGGTCAGTCCACAGGTTCTTGGTGAAACGCTCGCGAGCCAGATCGATCACGCCATTGGCGGCGGCGAGGATAGTCTGCGTCGAGCGGTAATTGCGATCGAGGGTGATGATATCGGCCGGCGGCGAAAACTGGCTCGGGAAATCGAGGATGTTGCGCACGGTGGCGGCGCGGAATGAATAGATCGATTGCGCGTCGTCGCCGACCACGGTGAGGCCGCACCCGCCGGGTTTCAATGCCTTCAGGATCGACGACTGCAGCCGGTTGGTGTCCTGGTATTCGTCGACCAGCACATGGTCGAAGCGGCCGCCGATGTCGCTTGCCAGCGCCGCATCGCGCATGGTCTGCGCCCAATAGAGCAGCAGGTCGTCGTAATCGAGCACGTTCTGCGCCTGCTTGGCTTCCACGTAGGCCACGAACAATTCCTTCAATTCGGCGGCCCATCCGGAGCACCACGGAAATGCCGTTCCCAGCACCTCCTCGACCACGGCTTCCGCGTTGACGCAGCGTGAGTAGATCGCCAGACACGTTCCCTTGGTCGGAAACCGCTCTTTTGTTTTTGAAAATCCCTTTTGGTGCCGGATCAGGTTGATCAGGTCGGCGGAATCCTCGCGGTCATGGATCGTGAAGGCGGGATCTATCCCGATCTGGTCGGCGTAGTCGCGCAACAGGCGCGCGCCGATGCCGTGGAAAGTGCCGGCCCAACTCAGCGCGTCCGTCATCGCGCCGGCATTGCCGCCCAAAACCTTGCGCGCGATGCGTTCGACCCGCCGGGTCATTTCGGAAGCCGCCCGGCGCGAGAACGTCATCAGGAGGATGCGCCGGGGATCGGCGCCGGTCACGATCAGGTGCGCCACCCGATGGGCCAGCGTGTTGGTCTTGCCGGAACCGGCACCGGCGATCACAAGCAGCGGCGCAAATGGCCCTTCGCCCGTCGCGCCGTGTTCGACCGCGCGCCGCTGTTCCGGATTGAGGTTTTCGAGATAGGCTGAAGCCGGCGGCACGGAATGATATTCCTCAGGTGAAACTCAAACTCCGTGATTCCCGGTGCGCCGGCAATGCGCGGTCCGACACTTTAGGGAATCGCGACAGGCTCGACCCTCGATCAGTCTTGGCTCAAATAAATGAACAAATCAAGAACAATGCAGGTTGTGCGCGGAGGCGCGCAGGCCGCTTTATAGCCTCCGCGCGCTTGGGATCACGCAGGCTCAGAGCGTCTTGATGTACTCGGCCAGAGCCCGCCGCTCCTGCGGCGTGAGCTTCGGCCCGATGATGCCGTCGCCCTTTCCGTCATTGAATTCATGGCCGGTATTGTGGTTGCCGCGCACCGAGGTATCGAACTCGAATCCGCCGTCAAACTTGTCAAAACGGTAGCCGACGTTGACGGGATCGTATTCGCGGTCGCCGAGCCAGAATTTGGCGGGCCGCTCCGAAACCGGCGACAGCAGCGCATAGATATTTGGAACCGAACCGTTGTGGAGGTATGGCGGCGTCGCCCAAACGCCGTCCAGTGGGCGCGCCTTGTACGCCAGCAAGGCCTGAATGCCGTTCCTGCGATTCCCGTTCATCCGGTTTCGGTCCGCATCCAATATCGGCGGCTGTTGCCGGTCATACCAATAGTTCACGGTCTTCTCGACGAGTTGACCGAGCGCGGGCCCAAATTCGCTTGATGTGATTCCGAGGTTGGCAGGAACGGAGACCGTTCGGCTTTTCATGTCCTCTGCTTGCGCGGGGTCGGTCCCGATATGCTTGATGGCGATGGGCTCGACGTGAAGGTATCTCTCGCCAGCTCCGTTCGGCGGTAGCCATCGTGGGGATTCAAAGAACGCCTTGCTCTTGACCGGCGGCAGGTGACAGCCTTCGCAGCGGAGCGCGTAAAGTTTTGCGCCCTCGGCGGCCAGCGCCGGGTCGATCGGGGGCAGAATATCTTTCGGCCATTCCGGCGACCTCAGGCCGCTGAATCCGTTGTCGGCATTTGGTTGATTGCCGGCAACGAGCTTTTCGATTTCGACCAGGGACGTCACCTGCGCGCCCGACGCAAACAATCCCCTGCTTTGATCGGTCAGGTTCAACATCGCGGACACGCCGAGCGCCTCACCGGCATTGCGCACCATCGGCTGTTCGATCGCCGCGTTGTATTGAACCCAGTCGAACCAGGGTGCATCCCAGATGCGCGGATAATGCACCGGCGCCGAACTGCCGGCATAGTTGTTCGGGTTGTTAAGGTCGAGGGAAAACACCTGATTGCCGATCCGGTTCAAGGCGTCCAGCCGTCCATAGCCTTCCTCGATGCTTTGCGTCGCGACCTTTTCTTCCAGGTTCCTGCTCGTGCCGTACTGACCGAGCACTTCATCGAGCTGGGCTTTCAGCGCCGCCTTTTCGTCCGAGCTGGCGTTCGGCCCCAGTATGCGCGCGGCAAAGCGGCTGAAGCGCCACGGTAACCGCTCCGTCCAGAACAGCGAAAGGCCGATGGCCCCCTTCAATTTGAAGAGATTTGTCAGCGCCGGTCCGCCGTCAACGATGACCGCCGTGTTCTGATAGGTGAATCGACCGGTGTGGCAGGCCGCGCAGGTCAAACCGATACCGGTCATTCGTTCCCTGGTTCGCGGGTTGGGCCACGGTTCTCCGGTCGCCTGGAGCATCGGGCCGCCCCGCGCCATTCCGACCGGCAGCGCAACTGCGTCTGGCTCCGCCACACCGGGAATGAAGCCGAAGCGATCCAGATAGGCGGGATCGGCGAGGCGGCCGTATTCCGCAAATATGTTTGGCAGCGAGATCGGCTGCTCCAGTGCGACAAACCACTCGTAGGGAATGCCGAAGGTCAACGTGCCCTGATCGGCATGATAAAACCAGTTGCGCTGCTCGCCGGTCCAGTTCTGATCGAGCCATGCGGTTTTTTGGGCCGGCGGGTATACCGGCAACGCGACGTGGAAGCCGTTCAAGGTCGTCTGCAGGCCGTGCCAGGCCCGTGGAACGTATACAATGGCAGCGATGACGACGACGATCCCGATGAGGGTTATCGCCATTTTGCGAAACATATTCGTTCCCCTTCAATCCGGATAACTTGAAGCTGGCGGAGACGCCCGCAATCCAAAAACATCCGCGCCGGCTGGAACTTGCATAGGTGCATCAAATAGATTGCCAACCTATAGTAGCGCGCCTACCATGTCGAGAAATTCTATTCCCGGCTGATTTTTCATCGGGATTTTTTTCGATCAACAACTGTTCGGGGGGTGAAAAATGAATTTCCTGTCGCGGCTTGGCATCGTTGTTGTGGGCAGTCTTTGTCTTGGTAACGCATTGGCGCAAACGCCCGCCGCATCGCCGTCTGCACCGGCCGCGCAGCCTGCACCACCGCCCCAGCCGCACGAGGCACCGCTTTCCGCCGACGATGTGTCCTGGCTTTTTCCAACGCCGACGAAACCCGAAGATCTCGCCAATCTGATTTCGATGGCGGATCTCGCCGCACCGGATCCGAAGGATACGACCAAGCGCGACCGCGTCTGGAGCGATGAAGCTTTTCAGCAGTTCCTGGGTATCGCCGCAAGTCCGGCGGCGGTGGTCGCCGGTACGTCGGATCGCATCGGCCTGCCCGCCGAAGTCAAATCGATCGCCGCCTGGCACATCGCCGGCATTCGTTTCGATCCCGGCGCCCCGGGCCTCTCCGACGCGATCATCAAGCAATTTGGACAATCACCGCAGATCCGCTTGATCCTTCAGCCGGTGACCAAGAACGATGACGGCACGCTCAATGTGCACGATATCACCGCGCATCTCATTTTCAGCTTTCTCGAGGGTACGCCGGATCCCGCCAAGATGTTCCTGCCGCCTGCGCAAAAGGGATGCTTTGCGCGGCCGGTCCCCGATCTTGAGGCCTTCAGGCAGATTGTCGCAGAGATCGCCGACCTGCGAACCAGATTGGCCGAAGGAAAACTGGGAACCGACAAGGTTACGACATCGGGCAAGCCGCTCGGCGTTCACCCCGGATTGATCGATCATTCCACCGCAAGCAACGTCCGTCAGGAGATGAAGGCCATTCTCGAGCGGCACCTTTCCAGCCTGCGCCTCGGACAGATGGCGATCATGGGCCTTCCCGCCGATTCCGACGAGCCGTGGATATTTCTGTCCATGCTGTCGGTGCCGCCGGATACCGTGCCGCAGCTGCCGAACGGCGGCTTCATTCCGGTCCATGGCCCCACGCTTGACGGCAAACAGTTTGCGCAGAAGCTGGAGCCTGCGGGTTCGACCCCCCGGGTAGTCCCGGTGCCGCATACCAACAATCTCGCGCCCATTACCTGCGTCAACGCGGCGGTCCCGGCCAATGGCCCGCCGGTCGCGCAGCGGCACGGGGTAGCGACGGCAAGCCTCTTTCCCGACCCGCCGCGTTCACCGAAGAATACGCGCAACACCCTGAGCGTGCTCAACGTGATCGCGGATCCGACCAAGAGCCATTTTTTCAATACCGATTGCGTCAGCTGTCACAGTGAAACGCGGCGGGCCCTGGAGCTTCTGAGCCCGAAGGATATTCCGAAGATCGCTGCGGCGCCGCTGCCCAATGGTCCGTGGAACGTCCGCAATTTCGGCTGGTCGCCCCTGGTCGAGGGACCGGAGCACGGCACCGTATCGCGACGCACAGCCGCCGAAACCGCAGCGGTGGTGGCCTTCATCAACGCCAAGCTGCTGCAAAAATAGGAAACGGCCGTTACGCGCCGGCTCGCCGCAACGCTTCCGCGATGCTCACGATCGGGATATCGCGGCGCGCGGCCGCCCCCAGCGCATGGCGCAGCAGCGCCGGCGAGCATCCGTAGGGGCTCGGCGCCGCCTCGACATCGTGGCTGTAGAAAATCAGCCAGCCGCTTTTTTCGACGGCCTCATTGAACGCCCGATCGACGCCATCGCGGCTGATCTCGCATTCGATCAGCGGAAAGGCGCGCAGATAGTGCAGGTCCACGGTGCCGCTGTTGACGCCGGGAAGAATGCCGCGCGATGAACGGAAGCTCCTGGCAAGCTGCCGCTTCCGCAGCAGCGATCCCTGGCCGTAGGGATACGCGAAATTCTCCAGTCTGATCGAAGGGTCAAGCGCGCTGAAATAGCGGCGATTCCTCTCCATTTCCACGCTCATCGCGTGAGTGTCGAGATCGATGGCGCGCGAATGTGAATAGGTATGGCAGGCGACCTCATGGCCGCGACGGTGCAGGTCCACAATCTCGGCTGCGCTGACCCCGTCCCAATGCTTGTCCCGCTGGTCAACCATCGCGCCGGCGACATAGAAGGTTCCGCGCCCGTTATACTCCTCAAGGATAGAGGCGCCGGCGGTCGCGGCGCTCTTGGGGACATCGTCGAAGGTGAAACTGACCATCGGGCCGGTATCGGTCAGTCGATGCGGCGCAATGGCGAAGTGCCGGGACAACCGGTTGCCGACGCGCGCTCTTAGTGCCGACCAGCCCGCCTGCATCATGGTACTTTCGCCAGCCGAGAGGAGGTGTGCGACGCCGGAAAGCTCTCGCTCCGGGCGAACAATTCGCCCGCACAGAACCATTTGCCGGTCGGCTGTTGCAAGTGGCTTTCAATATTATGCATAACGTGGAACCGGATCGGCGAATTTGTCGCCGGCAAACTCACCGCGGCACCGGCGCTTTTGCGCTCTGGGCGAGATATCCGAGCCAGTTCCTGAAAATCGCGGTCGCAGCGGTCCCGGCCGCGGTGTCGGGCCTAAGCGTGCGTTCGGGCAATTCCGCGCTCAGGGCAGGCCGGCGTTCGACGCGGGCCCGCCGTTCGAAAACCACGAGCTTGTGCTCGGTCTCGGCATCGAAATAGCCGGCCGGGAGGGCCGGGTAGGCGTCCCGCTCGCCCGCCAGATAGCGGGAGATGTCGCGCAGATACTCCCGCTCCAGCGACAAGGCGTCATATTCGGGATGGCCCTGGAAGAACACGAACTGGCTGCGCAATTCCTTGGCGAAGATATCGACACCGGCCTCGCGCGATTGCGTCAGCACCTGATAGCCTCCCGCGGTCAGGTCGCTCGCGCGCAATTCATTGAGGCGCGAATGCGAAATTTTCAGCGGTGAGGCGAGACCCGCGGTCAGCCAGTTGTCGGTGACCTTGATGCAATCGTAGACCCCCGAACATTTGGCGCCGAGCCGATGCCGCTCGATGCCGTCGAGATGCTTGACCGCGGCATGGGCGGCCAGACACGACCAGATCGTCGAGCGGGTGTTGGCCGCCGCCCAGTCGATGATGTCGGCGAGATCACCCCAGAACGGTTCCTTGGGAAGCGCCGCGGCGTGCGGTTCAGCGCCGGTGACGATCAGGCCGTCGATCCGCAGCCGGTCGAGATCGGCGATGTCGGTGTATTGCTGTTCGACCCGCCACCGCGCCGTCTGCGACCGCAGCACCGAGGGCAGCGAGAAGCAGTGGAAATCGATGCGGATGTCTCCGGCAGCGTGCCTCAACAGGCGCATGAACTGGCGTTCGGTCGCCTGCAGCGCCGCATCCGGCATGTTGTTGATGAGACCGATCGTGAGATCGACGTCGGCGTGTTTCGGATGACCGAATTGATCCTCTCGCCGCAGCTGTGTCGGCGCCAGGCCGGGACTGACGATCAGCCGCCGTTTTTCCAGCAGGACAGTCATGCCGGGCCCGTCCGATTATTCCGCGGCCTCGAGCCGCGGATGCGCCCTGCTCGCGCCCGCGAGCGCCTGGTCGATATCCTCGATGATATCGGAGGCGTGCTCGATGCCGATCGACAGCCGGATGGTCTCCGGCAGCACGCCCGCCATGCGCTGCTGCTCGGCGGACATCTGGCGGTGGGTGGTCGAAGCGGGATGGCAGGCGAGCGATTTGGCGTCGCCGATATTGACCAGCCGGGTGATCAGCTTCAGCGAGTCGTAAAAAGTCTTGCCGGCTTCGATGCCGCCCTTGATGCCGAAGGTGAACAGCGACGAGGCGTTGCCGTTGAGATATTTCTGCACCAGCGCGTAATAGGGACTGTCGGTGAACCCTGCATAGTTGACCCAGGCGACGCGCGCATCGTTGCGCAGGAATTCTGCGACCTTGCGCGCGTTCTCGACATGCCGCTCGACGCGGAGCGCGACAGTCTCGATGCCCTGCAGCAGCAGGAAGGCGTTGAACGGCGAAAGCACGGAGCCCATGGTGCGCTGATAGACGCTGCGTGCGCGCTGGATATAGGCGCTGGCGCCGAACTGCCTGGTGTAGACCAGCCCGTGATAGGATTCATCGGGCTCGTTGAAGGCAGGGAAGCGACGCGGCTGCGCGGTCCAGTCAAAGCGCCCGGAGTCGACGATGGCGCCGCCAAGTGTGGTGCCGTGGCCGCCGAGAAATTTTGTCAGCGAATGCACCGCGATGTCGGCGCCGTATTCGAACGGTTTCAGCAGGATCGGGGTCGCAACCGTGTTATCGACCACCAGCGGCACGCCGTTGCGATGCGCGACCTTGGCCAGCGCCTCGATGTCGCAGACATTGCCGGCGGGATTGCCGATGGTTTCGGAAAACACCGCCTTGGTGTTCTCGTCGATCAGCCGCTCGATCGCGTCCGCCTTGTCGCTCTCGGCGAAGCGGGCAGTGATCCCCTGGCGCGGCAGCACGTGGCCGAGCAGCGTGTGCGTGGTGCCATAGAGCTGCGGCACCGAGACGATGTTGCCGCCGCTGTCGGCGAGGTTGACCAGCGCGAAATGCAGCGCCGCCTGGCCGGTCGCGACCGCGAGCGCGCCGACTCCGCCTTCGAGTTCGGTGATGCGCTTCTCGAGCACTTCCGTGGTCGGGTTGGCGATCCTCGAATAGCGAAAACCGTCGGCTTCGAGGTTGAACAGGGCGGCGCCGTGATCGGCGCTGTCGAATGCGTAGGCCACCGTCTGGTAGATCGGAACGGCAACCGACTTGGTGGTCGGATCGGGTTCGTAGCCGGCGTGAATGGCGATGGTTTCGTTGCGCATTGTCCACCTCTACGGTCGCGTAGCGCATTTCAACATGCGTTTTATTCGCAGCGTCTTTGTTAGAGCCGGATGGTCAACCCTTCAATAATTAGCGCCAACATTGAGGAAATAACCCTAATGGATCTTCACCAATGATTAAAATTTGAATTAATCGCCGAGCACGCGTCGAACTTGCTCGCCGATCTGATGCAGCACCAGGCGGCCTTGCGGGAGGATGGCGCCCATGGCGTGGAAATTATGGATCATGCCGTCGTGGCAGATGTGTTCCACCGCAACGCCCGCCGCCACCAGCTTGCCGGCATAGGCATTGCCTTCATCCCGCATCGGATCGAATTCGGCGGTATGGATAATGGCCGCGGGAAGGCCGGCAAATTTGGTGGCACGCAGCGGCGAAATGCGGGGATCGGCGAGGTCCGCATCGTCAGGCAGGTAGTCGGCGAGGTCCGCCTCCAGTGTGACCCGGTCGAGCAGATGATTTTCGGCAAACGCCTCGCGCGAGGGCGAAGTGTCCTCGAAATCGAGAACCGGGCAGATCAGGCATTGCGCCGATATCGCAGGCCCGGCGTTGCGGAGTGCGTCATGGCAAACCACGGCGGCAAGCGTCGCACCTGCGGAATCGCCGCCGACCACGAGCCTTGTTGCATCGATGCCAAGCGAAGACCCCTGTTCCGATACAAATCGCGTCGCCGCGATCGCGTCCTCGATTGCGGCCGGAAATTTGTGCTCGGGCGCCAGCCGATAATCGACGGAGACCAGGCGGCAGCCGGTGGTCTGCGCCAGCGCCGCGCAGATCAGGTCATGGCTGTCGAGGCCGCCGGCCACCATGCCGCCGCCGTGAAAGAACACAAAGCCCGGCAGATGTTCGCTTGTGTCATCGGCAGGCGAGTAAAGACGGTAACGAAGATCACCGGCCGGGCCGGGCAGGACGTCGTCGACACCCGCCACCGGCGTCACGTCGGCGCGGGCGAACTGCATGAGTTTTGCGAGCGCCTGGCGGCGCTCGTCGGCGGTCGGCCGCGACCGGCTGCCCGGCGAGGCCGCCGTCATCATGACCAGCAGGCGCTTGGCAAGGGGATCGAGGGGCATGTTCGGCTCCGGCACGGTAGATGTAGCGCGCCATTGTGGTGTATCAATCCTGAATCGAACGCTATTGCGGCCCCGTTGCGCAAGGAAATCCTTAGGGAATTCCGACAATAGTAGCGGCATTGTGCGCGGTGCCCCCGGCCCGCGGCGTGGATGGCAATCATGGCGCAGATCGTAAAGCCGGTCAGTTTCTCGCGGACCTGGACCTTCTTCGAGGGTGGCTGGCATGAGGGCAATGTGCCGATCATGGGACCCCGCACCCATGCGGCCTGGCTCGGTTCGGTGGTGTTCGACGGCGCGCGCGCCTTCGAAGGCGTGGCGCCAGATCTCGACCGGCACTGCGCGCGGATCAACCAGTCCGCGATCAATTTCGGGCTGAAGCCGGTGGTCGATACCGATACCTGGCTCGGGCTGGCGCGCGAGGGCATGACCCGCTTCGAGCCCAACGCCGAGCTTTACATCCGGCCGATGTATTGGCCGCAGAACGGCAGCGGCGGCGGGGTGCTGTTCGATCCGGAAACCACCAACTGGTGCCTCAGCCTCTATGTCGCGCCGATGCCGCCGGCCACGGGCTCGGCGATCACGTTGTCGCCGTTCCGCCGGCCGACCATGGAAAGCGCCCCGGTCGATTGCAAGGCGGCCTGCCTCTATCCGAACAATTCGCGCGCGCTGATGGAAGCCCAATCGCGCGGCTTCAACAACGCCCTGATGCTCGACATGCTCGGCAATGTCGCCGAATTCGGCAATTCCAATGTGTTCATGGCCAGGGACGGCGTGGTGTTCACGCCGGCGCCGAACGGCACCTTCCTCAACGGCATCACCCGGCAGCGGGTGATCGACCTGTTGCGCCGCGAGGGCGTCAGCGTGTTCGAAGCGACGCTGAAGTATTCCGATTTTCTGGCCGCCGACGAAATCTTCTCCAGCGGCAATTTCGCCAAAGTCGCGCCGATCATCCGGATCGACGACCGCGCGCTGCAGCCGGGGCCGTTCTATCGCCGAGCACGGAAATTGTATTGGGAGTTCGCTCACAGCTCCGCGGCCGGTTTAGCTGCCTAGGACTAGGGCCCGTACAGCACGATTTCGGTGTCGGTCAGATCGGCCAGGCGCGGCCGGTGCGGGCCCTTGAAATATTTGCGGCCGCGCGCGCGGGAGAAGACGCCGATGAGGCCGGCGACCGGTCCGTTGGCGTCGAGAATCACCGAAATCTTGCCGTGCCGGGTCAGCGTCCGTCCGATCGCGCCGGCGCATTCGACGAACTCGTCGATGTCGCGGCAATAGACCAGCTGCATTGCCGGCGGCGCGAACAAGCCGCGGCGGATCCGCATCGGCAGCAGGATGAACGGGAACGGGCGGCCGGTCGGCGTGCGGCAGACCAGGCTCAGGCAGCCATAGCGCGCGTGCCGCGTCAGCAGTTCGACCTCGGCCTCGGAGAGATCGTCGACGGTGCGCGTGTCAGGCGCGACGGTCTCAACCGTCATGCCCGATGCTGCGCGCGACAGCAACGGGAACGAGAAGAACAATCCGCTGCAATACGACGAAAATCCCTGCGCCTCGATGATCGGCCAGGTCCAGGTGGCAGGGCTGATATTGAGGTAGGTCACCTCGTTGTGACGCTGCGCGATCTTCGTCAGCATCGGCGCGTAATTGCGAAATGCGGGCTCGACATACCAGCTCGACAGGTTGCACTGGATCGCGACATCGCCGCCGTCGCTCCGCGACGTGTAGAGCAGCAGCAAGACGCCGACCGCAGCTCCATCGAGGTCGAGCAAATAGCCGAAGCGGGGATAGCCGTTTGGAACCTGGCGCGCCGCCTGGCGGCGCAATCCCTGCATCCAGTAGTCGCGCGACCGGCCGACGAAGCCGCGCGTCAAAAGCGCCGCGACCGATTCGAGATCGGTCTCGGAAATTTCCCGGCACCGAAGTTTGGGCGTGGCCACTGCCGGATATCCATCCGTCCGTTATCGAAGCTGCAGCGTCTCGCGAACCGCGGCCGGCCACTTCGCGACATCGGTGCCGTGGGTGTGGAACATGGCGACCGCCAGCCGATCCATTCCGAACGCCACGCAGCCGGTATGCGCCGGCTCGCCGGTCGCGTCCTTGATGTCCCAGGTCAGGCCGAAATGGTCGCGGTGATAATTGAAACTCATGCAGGCGGTCGGCTGCTCCTCGGAACGCAGCGGGATCAGCAGCTCGAATTTCAGCGATTGCTGCTTCTGGCTGACCGCCTTCATCTGGCCGACGCGGCCGAAGAACGGATCGGAGGCATAATCGACCTTGAAAGTCAGGCCGAGGTCGCGCGCGATATTTTGCGCGCGCACCATCCAGCGCTCGCGGAAATCGGAGACGTCGTCCGGACCGCCGATGCAGACATATTCGCGCATCCGGAACGACTGCAGCCGGTCGAGATGGCGCGACGGTTCGGCGCGGAAGCAGTCGGCCGCGACGTCGAAACGCAGGCCGCCCGCCGGCAGCTGGCCGCGCGCGGCCGCGATCGGATAGACCGGATAGCAGGCCGCCGGCGACAGCACGAGGTCGGCCGGAGAGAGCGAGGTAGTCCAGTCGCCGCCGGCATCGAAGCGGCTGACCGCGGCATTGATGTCGCGTTCGTTGCCATGCAGGCCGCAGACGCAGCCGAGCAGATTGGGGAAGCTCTTGAGGTAGCCGGATTTCTCCAACTGGCCGCGGTTCATCACCGGCGGGAAGCGCATCACCTCGGTGTTGGCTTCGCGATGCCGCGTGATCAGGGCGGCGAGCCGCTCGACCATGTCCTCGTAAAGCGCGGTGCGGGCGTAAACGCCGTCATTGCCCATCTTGTGGAACAGGGTGTCGGCGAGATGGTCCAGCGGATCGACCGGTTGCGCGGCCTGCGGCGATGCGGTTCGGATCGCTACGTTCATGTTTTCGGCCTTCCCATTATTGTTTTTTGTCGAAAGTCGTCTCGGCTCAGTCGCGCAAACTCGCGGGCACGGCGCTCATCAGGCTGGCGGTTGCGATGTTGGCGAGGATGCGGTCGTTGTTGATCATGATCGGGGCCGACAGCACGTCGCGCAGATGGCGGCCGACGCTGAAGTCGCCGTCGTTGCGATAGCCCGACAATCCGCAGGCGCGCATCGCGGCCATCACGGTTTCGACCGCGAGCTCGGAAGCCTCGACCTTGAGCAGGTTGATCTGCGACTGGAAGTCGAGCGAGGACAGCGCCCGTTCGTCATGCTCGTGCGCCGCGTAGCTATCGAGATTGGCGGTGATGATCGCGCGCAGCTTGGTCAGCGCCATCTTGGCCGCGGTGAAGTGGGCGGCGCCCGGAGGCATCTGTCCGCCGGCGCCGCGGGCGGCCTTGCGGATGAAGGCTTGCGCGCGGTCGACGGAGGCGGCCGCGATCCCGGCCCAGGCCGAAGACCAGCACAGGTGGGCGACCGGCGTCATGGTCTGGGCGTGAATCTTGTCATAGGCTTCCGGAAAGATCTGTTCGGCCGAGCCCTTGAACTTCAGCTCGAAACCGGCGCTGCAGGTGCCGCGCATGCCGAGCGTCTCCCATTCGAGGCTCTTCTCCAATGTGTAGTCGTCCCTGGTGATCGCCAGCAGCACCTGGTCGGAGCCGGCGGCGTCGTTGGCGCGGCGGGCGATGGTGACGATGCCGTCGGCCTGCGCGCCATAGGAAATCACGGTGGCGTTGCGCACCAGCGAGATCTCGGCATCGTTGCGTTCGACGGCCGCGGTGGAGAAGCGGATGTTGCCGCCGTTCTGCCCCTCGGTGGTCGAGGAGGCCAGCAGCATCTGTTCGGCCGCGACGCGGCGCATCAGCTTTTCGTGCCAGCCCGAGCCGGTGCCGTGCCGGACCAGGCAGGCGACCTTGGTCTGATGCATCGCAAAGATCATCGCCGTGGACGCGCAGGCGCGGCCCAGCGCGTAGCACATGTCGGTGACGTCAGACATCGCGGCGCCTTCGCCGCCGAACGGCTGCGGAATCTGGATGCCCAGGAGCTTCTGCTGACGCATTGCGTCGAGAGCGGCTTTCGGGAAGCGCGCGTCGCAATCGACGACTTCGGCTTCCGTCGCCGCCGCTGTCGCGACGGTGGTCGTGCGCTCCCCGAAAGAGCTCCGATCGATGACGAATGGTTCGCTGGACTGTTCCATGGCAACATCGCGGAGCCTGGCTTCCTGCACGTTCATGGCCGATATGTCCCCAAGGGTTTGTTGGTTCGAAGTATCTGCGCGCGCTTCGCGCCGTGCCGCACCGATCGCTAAAACCGCTTCCGATGACGCCGGAGGCTAAGGATTTAATTCAAATGCGTCGATGAAAATCAGGGTAAACGGTTTTCATTTCAGCGTTGTAAGTTAACTCGCGGTTGCTTGAATCGCAGGATTCCTGCCAGTTCCGTTAGCGTTAAGATTGAAGTAATTAACCGCATCAAACGAGAGCCACTGTTTTTCAAGATTTGGCGGATTTATAGATATCCACTGCAATGGCCGATTTTCGCCGGTCGCAGGACTCGGGCGAGGCGCAGGTCGCGCCGCGACGATGATGGAAGGGTATGAAATGCAAGCCCATGACGCCGACGTTTCCGACCGCATTCTTGGCCTCGTCAGGGCGATCCTGAAACAGAACGCCATCGCTGCCGAGGTTTTGCCGGACTCGAAGCTGGTGGATGTCGGGCTGACGTCGATGGACATGGTCAACCTGATGCTGTCGGTCGAGGCGGAATTCGATTTCACGATTCCGCAAGATCAGATCACGCCCGAGAATTTCCAGTCGGTCAACACGCTGCAGCGGATGATCGTCAGCCAATTGCAGCCCGAGCAGGCGGCTTAAGGCCTTCATTTGGTGTCGTCCCGGTCCGCAGGGACGACGAGGGGCGCGCTCGCAACCCCACAAGTCGTCATACCCGGCGAAAGCGGGGTATCCAGTACGCCGCGGCTTTTCGATTCTAGCATCGGCGTCTCTGGAATACTGGATCACCCGCTTTCGCGGGTGATGACAATTTGGGACATGCGTCCGCATTCCCGCGGCGCGCTTTGCCCGGGTCATGCATCAATCACCGCCCCCTAAAGGGCGTGGGGAATGCCGGGCGCCCAATGCACCCGCAGCCTCGTGTGCAAAATGTAGAAAGCACACGAGTTAGTCACCACGAGTCCACCGGAAAACCCGGCATTCCCGCACGCGATGGTGTTAACGGCTGCGTCGTTGCGCGGTGATCCCGCAGCTCAATCAGTCTTCAAATTCAAGGCATGACAGCCGTTGCAGCGTGCGCGCAGTTGCGCGATGAAGGTCCTGAACTCGTCGGGCCGCCTGGCGCGGCTGGCGCTCCAGGCGAGTTTCGAGGCTTCGGTGGCGCGCGCGTAGAAATCGGCAAAGTTCTTCCACAGCTCGGGCGAAGCAAAAGTGTCGGTGGCGGGATCGCGCTCGGCGCCTGCCTTCCATTGATTGGTGGCGGGCGGGAACATGTGCGGAAACGCCATCAGCATGGTCGAAATGGTTTCGGCATGCTCCTGTCCCTCCGCCAGTTCGAGCTTGCCTTCCGGCGCCAGCATCGTCTCGATCTCGTCCATGTTCATGTCGATGGCGCCCATCAGGATCTTGCGGGCGAAGATCGTATCCTTGGCGGCCGGCAGCTCCTGAACGCGCGCCGGCTCGGCCGCCATGCCGAACGTCAATGCCGCGATCGCAGCCGCGGCCACAGCGCTGGAAAATCGGGTGTGGAAACGCAACGCGCAAAAACCCTATTCGAGTCCGGGCTTCTCCTGCTCGCGGATGTTGGCGGTAAAGACTTCGCCCGTTGCAAGCACGGTGAGCTTTTTCAGCGCGCCGCCCTTTTTGTCGGGATCGCGCAGCGGACTGAACACGATCTCGACCTTGTCGCCCGGTTTCACCGCGTCGCGGCGCCATCCGCCGGCGCGCACCAGATTGCCGGGACTGGTCATTTCCAACAGCCATTCGGACGGCGCCTCATCATCGCTGAGCGAGCCGTTGATGGTGAGGGTGACGTGCGGGTTGACCCAGCGCAATTCCACCACGGTGCCCTTGATGGTGACGGACTTGGAATGATCGAACATGGTCGAGGAATGGTGTGCCGCGACTGAGGAAACTCCCAACGCGAGCATGCCAAGCGCGGCAAGCGCGCCGATTGATTTGATGAGGTTTCGCAAGGGACTCTCCTTGTGGTTCTTATTTGTCAATTATTTCGCCGGAACGGCGAGGGTATGGCCCCAGATGGACTTTTCCACCGGGACGAAGACGCTGTCGCCTTCGGCGTTGACCCGTTCTGCCAGGTCGCCGGTCTCGCAGACGCCCTCAACGATGTCGAATTTCCGCGCGCGCTGGCGGAAGAAGATTCGCGTCGTCTTCCAGGGTTTTGTCAGAATCTTCGGCGCGATGATCTCGAGATCGTCGTGCAGGATATCCTTGCCTTCGAGGTGGATACGTTCGATCACATGCATGTCGCCATTGTTGGGCAGGCCCGCGGCCTCGCTGATCGCGAGCGGCGCCTGTGGAACGATGTCCACGGTATCGACGACCAACGTGTCGTCTTCCCAATGCCCGATCGAATGACCGTGAAAGGTCGGGTCCGAAATTTCCGGGTGTCCGCGGCCGTCGGTATAGATGCGGCGGATCCGGTTGCCGTCGGACTCGCCGAGCATGGTCACGCGGCCCGGCGTGAACAGGATTTCCAAGGCGTTGTGGGTAACCAGCATCCAGGACGGATGCGCCTCGGGAAGACAATAGGAAAAGATCAGGCGGGGCCGGCCGGCCTTCTCCTCGGCGAACATGAACTCGATTTTCTTGGCGGCGGTTTCATTCCACGGCGGCGGATTGGTTTTGACCTGCACGTCCTGGTCGCTGATCTTCGGATTCCAGACGCCGCTCCAGTCCGGAAGTTTGGCGAGGTCCGCCCAATCCTGCGCGGTCGGCGGTGGATTGATGACCGTCGGCGCTTTATTGGGCGCCTCGGCGGATGCGATCGAGACCGCCGCAACCAGGGCAAGCGGAACGGCAACGAAGTGGAAAAACGGGCTGAATTTCACGGGCATTTCTCCGGCAAACCATGCGGCCCAACACGTACAAAGTAGCGTAGCGTCAACTTGGTGCCTTGTGAAGTCAGTGCATCGTGAAGCCGATCCCGCGGCCAAACGCGACCACAGCGATCCATGTCAGAAGCGAAACGGCCGCCGCGGTCTTGGCCGCGACCGGGGTCGTGCCGGTTTCGCCCCAGCGCGCGACATCGCCGATGCCGACGAGGTGAAACACCGCCATGTTGATGCCGGCGAGCACGAGCAGGATCAGCTTGCCGCGGAAGAAGAAGTTGTGCGCGTAGTGCACGGCGTCCGAGGAGAACATCAGCGAGCCGGTGATGGCGGCGACCGCGAACGCACCCCAGGTCAAGGGCAGCACGTCGCCCATCAGGCGGCGGACCGGGCGATCGAGCGATGCGACACCCAGCAGCCTGAGATCGACGATCGAGATGGTTCCGACCACCAGCACGATCGCCAGGACGTGAATCGATTCGATCCACGGAAAAAGCGCTTCGTTTTCGCTGATCGTGGTGGCGACCGGGGTCGCCTGCAGCCACCCCAGCGCGCGATCAACGTCCACTGCAAAATTCCCTGTGAAGAAAATGCGACTCGCTGCGGATCAGTCCGGTCCGGTCAGGCATAATAGGCGATCCACCGCCCGGCGAAGACGATCGCGGACCACAGCAGTATCGAGACGATTGCCACCGCGGCCGCGGCGGCGCGTGAGCCGGAGCGCAAATCCCCGAACGCCGCATTGCGGCGCTGCAGGTACTGGAACAGCCCGGTGACGACGAGCGCCGCCAGCAGCACCGACATCTTGAGCTGGAATGCCGGATTCTTGAGCGAGCGCGCCGGCTCGGCGATGATCATGATGGCGCCGGTCGCGAGCAGAACGAGCAGGGGCCACCAGACCAGCGGCAGGAACCGCGACGACACCTGGTTCAGCGGACGGTCCGCCCAGAACAGGCCGATCAGGCGAAGGTCGATCATCAGCACCGAACTGACGACAACGGCGATGGCCAGGATGTGGATGGTCTGCACCGTCGGCACCACCCAGTTCGTCACCTGAATGGCCTGGCTCAGCGCCGTCGCATCGATCCACGCACAGATCTCGTTGAGTGACTTGGTAACCGTGGCAGACCCCTGAACCCGACGCCAGCTTTCGATCCTAAGTGGTCGGGCTTTCAGGCTGCAAGCCAAATCGACGGCCGGCCGGCGGTTTGTTGCCATGCATCCGGTAAATGAGATAGTTTCGCAGCTGCCCTGAACCGGCCCCAGCGGTCAAAGTTTTCCTGCCGGACGGAACATCCCGATGAGCACCGAGCCCTACAAATCCTGGCAGTGCCGGACCTGCGGCTATATCTATGACGAGGAAAAAGGCGCGCCCGATGAAGGGCTGGCGCCGGGCACGCGATGGACCGACATCCCCGACGACTGGGTCTGTCCGGAATGCGGCACCGCCAAAAGCGATTTTGATATGGTCGAGATGTAGGATAAGGCCGCCGCAACGTCGTCCCTGCGAAAGCAGGGACCCATAACCCCGGCGTTTGCGATGATACCAAGCTGGCGCTCCGGCTTTCGTAAAACTTGGATCGATGGATATGGGTCCCTGCTTTCGCAGGGACGACGCTGAGGACGGGGCATGGAGACGGCATGACGAAGGCGATCCTTGGCATTATCGGCGGCTCCGGCATCTACGACCTGCCGGGGCTGGAAAATGCGCGCGAGGAGGCGATTGCGAGCCCATGGGGCGAACCTTCGGCGCCGGTTCGCCGCAGCTCTATCGCCGGCCTGCCCATCGTGTTCCTGCCGCGCCACGACAGGGGTCACCGGCTGTCGCCCTCGGACATCAATTACCGCGCCAATATCGACGTGCTGAAACGGGCAGGGGTCACCGACCTGATCTCGCTGTCGGCCTGCGGCTCCTTCAAGGAGGAATTGCCGCCCGGCACCTTCGTGCTGGTCGACCAGTTCGTCGACCGCACTCACAAGCGCGAAAGTTCGTTCTTCGGCAGAGGCTGCGTCGCTCATGTCTCGATGGCGCATCCGGTGTCGCCGCGGCTGCGCATCCATCTGGCCACCGCCGCCGAGGCCGAAGGCATCGCGATCGCGCGCGGCGGCACCTATGTCTGCATGGAGGGGCCGCAATTCTCCAGCTACGCCGAGAGCATGACCTATAAAGGCCTCGGCTATTCGGTGATCGGGATGACCAATATGCCCGAAGCCAAACTCGCCCGCGAGGCCGAAATCTGCTACGCCACCGTCGCCATGGTGACCGATTTCGATTGCTGGCATCCGGACCACGACGCCGTCACGGTGCAGGACATCATCCGGGTGCTGACCACCAACGCCGACAAAGCGAAAAACCTGGTCGCGCGGCTGGCCAAGGATTTTCCGAGGGAGCACGAGCCGTGCCCCGTCGGATCGGACCGCGCGCTCGATACCGCGATCATCACCGCTCCGGAAGCACGCGATCCGGAGCTGTTGAAGAAGCTCGATGCAGTGGCTGGAAGGATCTTGCGGGCGTAACGGGCCACATGGTTCGAGACGCCGCGCCTTCGCCCTTGCGGGCTATGGCGGGCTCCTCACCATGAGGGTCTAAGACCTCATCCTGAGGAGCATCGCGAAGCGATGCGTCTCGAAGGATGAAATCACCGAACCGGAAATGCTATAAGGTCTCAATGGGAGTGTCATGAAGGTCGACGGCAGGCATATCCGCAGCATCTGGCTCGAGCCCGACGGCATCACCGTCAGTGCGATCGACCAGCGGCGGCTGCCGCACCATTTTGTCATCGCGGAGCTTGCGACCGCAGACGCCGCAGCCGATGCGATCCGCTCGATGCTGGTGCGCGGCGCGCCGCTGATCGGCGCGACGGCGGCCTATGGCATGGCGCTGGCGATGCGGGGGGACGCTTGCGATGCCGCGATCGATCGCGCCTACAACATGCTGATCGCAACGCGACCGACCGCGATCAACCTGAAATGGGCGCTGGAGGAAATGCGCGCGATGCTGCGGCCGTTGTCGCCGCCGGACCGCGCGGCCGCGGCCTATTCGCGCGCGGCCGAGATCGCCGAGGAAGATGTCGCCATCAACCGGGGCATCGGCGAAAACGGTCTTGCGCTGATCGAGGCGATCCTGGCGAAAAAGCCGCCAGGCGAGCGCGTCAATGTGCTGACTCATTGCAACGCCGGCTGGCTCGCCACCGTCGATTGGGGTACCGCGACCGCGCCGATCTATCTGGCGCATGACCGCGGCCATCCCGTTCATGTCTGGGTCGACGAAACCCGCCCGCGCAATCAGGGTGCTTCGCTCACCGCCTGGGAGCTCGGCCATCACGGCGTCGCGCACACCGTGATCCCCGACAACACCGGCAGCCATCTGATGCAGCACGGCATGGTCGATCTCGTCATCGTCGGCACCGACCGGGTGACGGCGAGCGGTGATGTCTGCAACAAGATCGGCACCTATCTGAAAGCGCTCGCCGCGCATGACAATGGCGTGCCGTTCTATGTGGCGCTGCCGTCGCCGACCATCGACTTCAGCGTCGACGATGGCTTGAGGGAAATTCCGATCGAGCAGCGCGGTGCTGAGGAAGTCACCGACATGACCGGCCTGACCGCCGACGGACGGATCGAAACCATCCGGATCGTGCCGGTGGGATCGCCGGTTGCGAATTACGGCTTTGACGTCACGCCGGCGCGGCTGGTGACGGGATTGATCACCGAGCGCGGCGTGCTCAAACCGGATCGCGCGTCGCTTGCCGCCGCGTTTCCGGAGCGGATCGCGGCCGCGGCCGAATAGGGGAAGAGAGTGCCGATGCAGAGCGCTTGGAGCGATGGCGACGCCGAAGCGGCCGTGAGCCGCTACGAAAATCTCGGCCGCGATGTGGCGTTGCGGGTCTATACCACGCGTCTGCTCGGTCAGGATCCGCGCCTGGTGCTGCACGGCGGCGGCAATACCTCGGTGAAGACGAAGCTGGCCGATCTCAACGGCGACGAGACCGAGGTGCTCTGCGTCAAGGGCTCCGGCTGGGACATGGGCACCATCGAGCCCGCCGGCCTGCCGGCGGTACGGCTGGCGCCGCTGTTGAAACTGCGGGCGCGGAAATCGCTTTCCGACGAGGAGATGGTGCGGCTGCAGCGCGCCAACCTGATCGATCCGGGATCGCCCAATCCGTCCGTCGAGGCGCTGCTGCACGCCTTCATTCCGCACAAATTCGTCGACCACACCCATTCCACCGCGGTGCTCGCGCTCACCGATCAGCCCGACGGCGAGGCACTGTGCCGCGAGGTTTTTGGCGCCCGCGTCGGCTATGTGCCCTACATCATGCCGGGTTTTGGACTGGCGAAGGCCGCGGCGGAAGTGTTCGACGCCGATGCGTCGGTCGAAGGCCTGATCCTGGTCAAGCACGGCATCTTCAGCTTTGGCGGGGATGCGCGGCAGGCCTATGAGCGCATGATCGCGCTGGTGACGCTGGCCGAGCAGCGGCTCGCGGTGCAGCGCAAGCCGGCTTTTGTCGGCACGAAACTGCCGGCGCATCCGGCGCGGGTCGCCGATGTCGCGCCGATCATCCGCGGCGCCTGCGGCTTGCAGGACGCCAAGGCCGACGGCGCCTGGAAACGGGTTGTGCTCGATTTCCGCGGCGGTGATGCGGTGATGAATTTTGTCAATGGTGCTGACGTCGCGCGTTACGGCCAGGCCGGCGTGGTGACGCCGGACCACAACATCCGCATCAAGAACAAGCCGCTGGTAGTCGCCACGCCCGAGGCGGGAAATCTCGCAGGCTTCAGAAAGCAGGTGCGCGAGGCTGTCGTGTCCTATGGCGAGCGCTACCAGGATTATTTCGTCCGCAATAATGCGCGGGTCGGCGGCGTCAAGACCATGCTCGATCCCGCGCCGCGGGTGGTGCTGGTGCCGGGTGTCGGCCTGTTCGGCCTCGGCCGCAGCAAGAAGGACGCAAAGATCGCCGCCGATCTCGCGGAGGCGGCGGTAGCCACCATCACCGACGCCGAAGCCGTCGGCCGTTTCGATCCGCTGCCGGAGGCCGACCTGTTCGACGTCGAATACTGGTCGCTGGAACAGGCCAAGCTTGGTGGCGCCAAGGAATTGCCGCTGGCGGGACAGATCGCCGTCATCACGGGTGCTGCCGGCGCGATCGGGTTTGCCACGGCGAAAGCCTTTGCGGCGGCCGGCGCCGAAGTGGCGCTACTCGATGTCGACGAGGCCGCCGCGCGGGCCAAAGCCAAGGCGATCGGCGGCGCGGCGCTGGGCATCCGCTGCGATGTCACCGATGCCGCCTCGGTCAGGGCTGCGTTCGCTGCGGTCTCGGCGGCGTTCGGCGGCGTCGACATCGCCATCTCGAATGCCGGCGCGGCCTGGCAGGGCCGGATCGGCGAAGTCGATGAGGCGGTGCTGCGCGAGAGTTTTGAGTTGAATTTTTACGGCCACCAGCGCGTGGCGCAGGCGGCGGTGAAGATCATGCAGGCGCAGGGCACCGGCGGTTGCCTGTTGTTCAATGTGTCGAAACAGGCGGTCAATCCGGGACCGGATTTCGGCCCCTACGGCCTGCCGAAGGCGGCGACCTTGTTCCTGGTCCGGCAATACGCGCTCGATCACGGCGGCGAGGGCATCCGCGCCAACGCCGTCAATGCCGACCGGATTCGTTCCGGCCTGCTGACCGAAGACATGATCGCACAGCGCTCGAAGATGCGCGGCGTCAGCGAAGAGACCTATATGCGCGGCAATCTGCTGGGACGGGAAGTGGAGCCCGAGGATGTCGCGCAGGCGTTTCTGGCGCAGGCGCTGGCGCTGAAGACCACCGCCGACATCACCACCGTCGACGGCGGCAACATCGCCGCCGCTCTGCGTTAGTTACCTCGCCCGGCCTGCAGCGCGAACGCGCCGCTGCCGGCGAGCACCAGCGCCGCCTGCGCGACCAGCCAGAACAGCGGATATTCGAAACCGCCGCCGGGGTTGGAATAGAGCCAGCCGACCGGCCATTTGATCCAGACCACGACCGCGAGAAAGATCAGGAGAAACGCCGCCCACTGCCTTGTGTACCAGCCGAGCAGGATGGCGCAGCCGCCGATCAGCTCGACGCTGAAGGTCGGCCATGCCAATAAGGGCGTGATGCCGTTCTTCGCCAGCAGCGCCTCATGGGTATACATGCCGCGCCAGGTCTTCAGGAACGCGTGCACGATCCAGTCGATCCCGACGGCTGCGCGCAACAGGAATATCCCGTAGCGGGCATAGGCCGCGTCCACCGCGGGACTGCTGAATAAGGCGGCAAACATGGCAGGCGCGCCCGCGCGGTCTCTCGCTTGGTCGATACTCAATTGTTCCCCCCGCTCAAATTGGCCCGGCGGTCACGCCGCCGGTTTGCGATCGCGCAACATCAGGGCGTGCAGAGCGGCTCCGCGCCGCAAGCCCTAGTGCGGGGGAAATCTGCCCTCTAAACTCGCCGCTGAAAACAACAAAGAACAAGATCAGGGAGATGGCCATGCCGCGCCGTTCGGTCTTTGCGAGCGTCAGTCTGCTTTTGTGCACTGCGTTACTGGCCGGCGCGGGCCATGTGGCGGCGCAGACCGGGCCCGCGCTGACCGGCAAGGTCACCGCCGGCCCTGAGCCGCTGGAAGGCGTGCTGGTCAGCGCCAGGAAGGATGGTTCGACCGTCACCGTGACGGTCGTCAGCGACAAGGACGGCCGCTACAGTTTCCCGGCCGGCCGTCTCGAGCCCGGCCAGTATTCCCTGCGCATCCGCGCGACCGGTTACGACCTCGATCAATCCGCTGCGGTCGCGGTCGCCGCCGACAAGACCGCGACCGCCGATCTCGCGCTTCACAAGACCGATGATCTGGCGTCGCAGCTGACCAACGCCGAATGGCTTGCCTCCATGCCCGGCACCGATGCGCAGAAGGGGCAGTTGCTCAATTGCGTCGGCTGCCACACGCTGGCGCGCCCGCTGAATTCGAAATACAGCGCCGACGAATTTATGACCATCATCCTGCCGCGCATGCAGGGCTATGTGAAGCAGAGCATCCCGCAGCATCCGCAACTGCGCAAGGCCGAGCGGCTGATGGAGGAGCGTGGCGACCAGCGCGTGCAGGTCTACCGCGGCGCCGCCGAATATCTCGCCAGCATCAATCTCTCGTCGCGCGAGAAGTGGAATTTCGAGTTGAAGACGCAGCCGCGCCCGCGTGGGGCCGCCACCCGCGTGATCTATACCGAATACGACCTGCCGCGCGAGACCATCTCGCCGCACGACGTGATCGTCGATAGCAGCGGCATGGTCTGGTACTCGAGTTTTGGCGAGCAGAATCTCGGCAGGCTCGATCCCGGCAACGGCAAGGTGACGGAGTTTCCGATTCCGGAACACAAGCCGGGATTTCCGACCGGGCTGCTGGGCCTGCGCAGCGACCCGCAGGGCAATCTGTGGCTCGGCAACATGTACCAGGCCACCATCGCGAAATTCGATCCGAAAACCGAAACCTTCAAATACTGGCCGCTGGAAGGCGACGAGAATATCGACGCCGCCCAGATCAACATGGTCAGCCCGCAAAGTTCAAATGTCGACGGCAAGCTCTGGACCCAGAACAACGGCTTTGCCGGCATCCACCGGCTCGATATCGCCACCGGCAAATTCGAAACCTGGGAGCCGTTCAAGGGCGTGCCCGGGCCGCATAATATCTACGACGTGATTCCGGATTCCAAAAACAACGTCTTCTTCACCGACTTCCGCCAGCGCCATATCGGTCGGATCGACGCCAGGACCGGCGAGATCAGGCTCTTCGAAATCCCGACGCCGAATTCGGCGCCGCGCCGCGGCACCATGGATGCGCAGGACCGGCTGTGGTTCGGCGAATACCGCGGCGACCGCATCGGCATGCTCGACACCAAGACTGGGCAGTTTAGGGAATGGCCGGTGGCGCCGAAATGGTCCGCGCCTTACGACGTCATCACCGACAGGAACGGCGATGCCTGGACCGGCTCGATGACCAGCGATCAGGTCACGCGGCTGAACACCAAAACCGGCGAGGCGATCAACTATTTGCTGCCGCGCAATACCAATATCCGGCGGGTGTTCGTCGACAATTCCACCACGCCCGTCACCTTCTGGGCCGGCAGCAACCACGGCGCCTCCATCGTCAAGGTCGAGCCGCTGGAGTAGGATTTTGGCGGCTATCGGAGCGATCACCCCGTCGCCCGCCTTCAGCCTTGACGCCGATATCGTCGCGATAGACCCAATGCCTGGGATCGACGCCAGTCGCCCCGACCATCTTGCGTACTCTTACGCAGTCGATCCTTATCGCCGCATTCATGAAACGTTGGTTTGATCGTCACGGAATGCCGGATCCCGTGTTGTACGAACCAAATCCGCATTTCCAGGTTTGAGGTTGCGTCGACGGTGCGATCCTTCGTTGAGAAACGGACGGCCGGACGCTTGTGTTGGGGGTGCGCGTGATGGCTAAATCCAGGTCGAACAAGGTGGCCCCAAAAATACTCATTGCCGACGACGACCCCTGTGTTCTGAGGGCGGTCGCCGATCGATGCATCCGGATGGGCTTCGACGTCGAAACCGCGGCCAACGGACTCCAGGCTCTCATCAAAGCCAGTCAACACCGGCCCGACATTCTGGTCATTGACGTCCACATGCCTGAAGTAGATGGCATCTCGGTGTTGGCGTACCTGCCGGATAGCGCGAAGAAGTCCCTCCACGTGATCGTGGTAACGGGACATCCTGGCCAGGCAATTGTCGAGAAATCCAAGGGATTGGGCGCCTCCTGCATCCACAAGGGACATAGCTTCTGGAACGAACTGGAGGCCAGCCTTATCCGGATATATCCCCACATGGCAGTTGCAATAGAACAATCGGGGGAGCGCTCTGCGAAAATCGAATTGAGGAAACGTCCACGGATCCTGCTGGTTGACGACGATATCAGCGTCAAGAAGCATTTCTTCCGCAGGTTCGAAAAACTGGGGGCGGAGCTTCTGTATGCAGCCGATGGCATGCGCGGCTTCTGGATGGCGCGGCGCGAGGAGCCGACCGCGATCGTCGCCGATTACCGCATGCCGAACGGCAACGCGGAATATCTCCTGACCAGACTGCGGCAGGCGCCGGAGACCAGGAGCATTCCAGTTATTGTTCAGAGCGGGCGGCGCCTCAACGAACAGATCATACAGAGGCTGCGGCAGCAGATTTGCGGTCAGCCGGGCGCGACGCGGATTCTGCAGAAATCCTTCGACACAACGGAACTATTCGACGCGCTGCAAAGACTGTGTGGCTTCGCGAGCGACCTTGACGGTGAATTGCTCTACCGATGAGTGCCCGAAAGCAATCAAGGCGATCGTGCCAGACGGCCGGCACGATCGAGGCGTGATGCGCCTTGGCAAGCCGCATCGCAGTTCAGCGCTTGCCAGCAGGGAGCGTCAGCGCTTCGGATGCCGCCGTCAAAAGCTTTCAACCGTGACCTAGCCGCCTCGTTGATACATCAATCGCAATTCTGAAGCGGCGACGACGCGCAGACGTTCCAGGGCTTTCTTCAGGCTGAGAACTTCCTTTTCGGTCGGTCCGCGGCGTTCGCGATACGCCTGCATCAAGGTCGCTTCGGCGAAGTGCGCAGCCTCGCCGGTGGCAGAGAAACCGACCGTTGGCCCGATACCGCAGATGCCGTGCAGGCGTCGATAGGACTCCGAGGCATGTTTGATCAAGCCATCTTTACTGCCGCTGGACATGCGGTTTGCCGAGGTGACCGTGTCTTCGATCTTGCTCTCGAGCGTGGCTGCAAAGCGGTGCCGTACGATGGCAAGGCGGACTTCGAATTGATCGGCGTGCATGGCGCTCTCCCATTGCTTCGTTGCACCAGGCTTCCACCTCTGGCCTTAAGTGCAGTTAATTTGGTGCGCCGATAACACTTTAATTGTTCGGCCCCCGCTCGGCGGTATCATGGTGGCGATTGCGCATGATCTTTCTATCGTGCCGATGTATGCCCCCGAACGTGCACAAGATCTCCGAATCGAATGAGTTCGCTGCGGAGCCCGTATTTGTACGTAAGCTGAAGTTAACTCGCACATAGGGCGAACTCCGCTAGCTTCACTCGATCGCGCGTGATGCCGTATCAGCGTACGCCGCAATATTGCTAAGTAGCCCATCGTATCGTGTTTCGGCATGAGGTCGCACTATGCCTGAGTTACACCTGCACGGCAGTGAACAGGCGCCCCGCCTCGCCAAAAACACAACACGAATTCTTGTCATCGATGACGATGCCTGCGTCGGTACCGCAATTCAGTCCATCCTTTCCCGGCACCAGTGTGAAACAGTGCTTGCGTCACGCGCCCATGCCGGCATTTACACCTTCCACGCGTCTGAATTCGACGTGGCGATGGTTGATCTGTTCATGCCTGGAATGGACGGACTCGACACCATCTCGCGAATCCGAAGTGTGTCGGCGGTGCCGATCATTGCAATGTCCGGCTTCCGGCTGCGAAATTCGCTGGACCCCGATCAGGATTTTCTCGGCATGGCGTTGCTGCGCGGCGCGACAATTTCCTTGCGCAAGCCGTTCTCGCCTCCGCAATTGGTCGCCGCGATCGACCGAAGCCTTGGCCTGGCGCCCTCGACTGGAGAGCCGACGCAATGACGCGGAAAATGGATCGAACCGGGCATCAAGACGTTTCGAAAGAGATGATCGGCGTTGGGCGGCGGACCAGGGAGCTTGAAGCCGGATCCCCGTCCCCGGAGCGAATGCGAACGGCGAGCGAACTCGGATCGGCCATCGTGCATCAGCTCAACGGGCCGTTGACCGCCTTGCAGCTTTACGTGGGCGAGATCAGGCAGCACAGCGGCCAGTTTATCGGGACAACGGGAACAGCCGACACCCTGCAACAAATCGTGGAGAATGCATTTCAGGAAACCGAACGCGTCTGCGCCGTGGTCAGGCTGATAGCAGACACTTTCGAAGCGCCGCTTCACGAGGAAACCGCCGTCGCGCTTGGCCGCGATGTGATCAGCTGGTGGTCGCGGAGCCGCAGCACGGAAGGCAGCGGCGGCCCGGAACGAACCATTTCCATCCATGGGCTTCTGACCCCGCGGGAGCGGGAGGTTCTCGGCCATGTCAGCCAGGGATGTTCCAACAAGCAAGGCGCCCTGCGGATGCAAATCGGCCCGAGGACGTTCGAAGGTCATCGCGCCCGGGTGATGCGGAAACTCGGGGCCAGAAACGGGGCAGATCTGGTTCGCATGGTTCTTTGCGAAAATGCGGTGGCGTCATGATCGGTCCAGCTGCGGCCGTCCGGGCGAGCGTGGCAAGCACACGCGATCTGTGGAGCAAGCTGGCATGGCCGCTCCTGCTTGCCTGCGGCTTCCTGGTCTTCGTCAGCGCCTCCTCGATCCATCTCGTCATCGCCTCGCAATCCAGCCAGGAAATGATGAACCATGCACTGCAGCTCGAAAACAAGCTCAGGGAAATTATAGCCTTCGTTCGCATCGCCGAGAGCGAACAGCGCGGATACCTCCTTACCGGCGATCCCGCCTACCTTGAAATTTACCATGACACTATTGACGCGAGCGCAACCGCGGTCGCCGACGTAAAAATGGCGATCGCTGACAACCCCGTGCAGCAACGCGCGCTCGCCGAAATCGAGCCGTTGATAGTGCGCAAGTTCGCCGAGCTGCAGGAAACCATGCGCCTGCATGATGCCGGCGACCATGCTGCGGCCCTGACCCTCGTGCGTTCAGGCGCGGGCCGCGATTTCATGAGGAAAATTCGTATTGCGGCGGTCCGCCTGATCGACGAGCAACGGCAGCTGGTCTCGCTTCGGACATCGAATTCGGTATCGACCAACATCTGGCTTCTGCTTGTCAATCTCGCCGGGCTCGCTCTCATCATCGTGCTGTCGGTGATCTCTGTTCTTGCCATGCGCCGCACCGCTGGAAAAGAGCTCGCCCGAAGCGAAAGCCGAGGCGACGAACTCCGGGCGACGGCTGACGAACGCCGCAAGAACGAACAAAAATTCAAGGACATGCTCGAGGCAGCTCCCGATGCGATGGTGGTGGTGAACCAGGGCGGGGAGATCATGCTTCTGAACCTCCAGGCGGAAAAGCAGTTCGGATACCGCCGCGACGAACTGCTGGGCCAGAAAGTAATCAACATCATTCCGGACGGTTTCGCGGAACGGCTGATCGCGGACGGCCTTCGATCGCCGGCGGATGCGCTGGCGCAGCAGATCGGTACCGGGATCGAACTGATCGGGCGGCGCAAGGACGGAGCCGAGTTTCCGATCGAGATCATGCTGAGCCCGCTGGAAAGCGCCGAAGGAATCCTG